>JAJTGC010000010.1 GCA_021298975.1 Oxalobacteraceae bacterium | reverse complement strand
ATCGCTTCTGTTTTTGCCTCGCCCGACTCGTTGATCATCATCGCAATCAGCGACTGGTTGTAGACCTTCTTGCTGGTACGCAGACAGAGCTTGCCTTTCCACTTCGGCTGGGCGAGATCCTCATAGGTCGACAAGTCCGAGGGACGCACCGACTGCGGGTTGTAGACCATCGTGCGCGCACGCACGGACAAGCCAAACCACTGATTGCCGGGATCACGCAAGTGCGCAGGAATGTTTGCACTCAGTATCGATGACTTCAGTGGCTGCAACTGCCCCTGCTGGGCCGCCAGCCAGAGATTGCCGGCGTCCACCGTAATCAGCACATCCGCCGGTGTGCTCGGACCTTCAGCATTGAGACGCGCCAGCAACGCACCCTCGTTCGCCGTAAGTAACTTGATTTCCGTACCGGTTTCCTTGGTATAGCGATCCAGCAGCGGCTTGAGCAGTTGCTCGTTGCGTGCGGAGTAGACAGTCACCGTGTCAGCCAGCACCTGGCCAGCAAGGGCTGTCAAAGAGAGCATCAGTACGCCCAGAGGGCGGAAGAAAAATTTCATGATGGGCTATCCGATCAAGGCAAAAAACATAACCCAAATTTTACATCAAATGAGAATTATTCTCAATTGATTCGCGGCGCTCTCAAAGAGAAAACGGGCCCCGGATCCGAAGATCCGAAGCCCGTTCCGGGCCCTGCTCGCTGAGTTGACTCAGGCCGCTTTATGCAATACCACCTGATCCTGCGCGTACTGATCCAGTCCTGCCGGCGCGCGATGCGTGCGCCAGTACTCGCTGGCTGCACCCACACCACTGCCCGGCTGCACCTTGATGCCGCAATCCAGCATGGCCATCTCTGCGCCCGCAATACCGGCCATGAGATGCACTTCGTTCAAATCACCGAGGTGACCGATACGGAACAGCTTGCCGGCGACTTTGGACAGTCCGGCACCGAGCGACACGTTGTAGCGCTTGTAAGCGCGCGCAATGACCTCGGCACCATTGATACCCTCGGGAACCATGATGGCCGAGACGGTATCCGAATACCACTTCGGGTCAGCGGCACAAAGCTTCATGCCCCAGCCTTGGGTGACCGCAGCGCGTGCACCTTCCGCCAGATGGTGGTGACGGGCGATGACGTTGTCGAGTCCCTCTTCTTCGATCATCTTGAGCGACTCCACCAGACCGTACATCAGCGAAAGCGCCGGTGTGTAGGGGAAGTAACCCGTCTGGTTCGAAGCCAGCATGTCCTGCAAATCAAAATAGGCGCGCGGCAGCTTGGCTTGGGCGTGCATATCGAGTGCCTTCTGGCTCGCGCACATGATGCCCAGACCGGCTGGCAGCATCAGGCCTTTCTGCGAACCGGACACGGCCATATCAACGCCCCAGTCATCGAAGCGGAAATCAATCGAGCCCAAGGATGAAACGGCATCCACAAACAGCAGCGCAGGATGCTTGGCATCATTGAGCACCTTGCGCACGGCACCAATATCGGAGGTAACGCCGGTTGCGGTTTCGTTGTGGCAGGCGAGTACCGCTTTGATCTGGTGCTGGGTATCCTTGGCCAGGATGTCAGCGTACTGCTCGATTGGCACGCCCGTGCCCCACTCGGCATCAACGATCTGCACATCGAGTCCGAATTTCTGGCACATGGCAATCCACAGATGACTGAACTGACCAAAACGCGCAGCGAGTACCTTGTCACCGGGCGAGAGCGTGTTCGCTATCGCCGCTTCCCAGCAGCCGGTGCCGGAAGAAGGGAACACAAAAGGTGTGCCGCGCTCGGCACGAAAGACTTTTTTCAGCCCGGGCAAAATGGCACGAGTGAGCGCCGGAAACGCCGGCGAGCGATGATCTTCCATCGACACCATCATCGCGCGCATCACGCGGTCAGGTACGTTGGTGGGACCGGGTACAAACAGAAAATTACGACCAGCCATATTAAGCTCCTTTTATTAATTGGATGTGGAGTTTGACGGGCGATCTGTGTCGCCCTTCCCCTGCTTGAAATTCGTTAACCGCGCGCGCCGTAGACGGGGAAAGGCTGCACCAGCGCCTTCACTTTTTCACGCACTTGCGCGATACGCTCGGCATCATTGGACGCTTCGAGCACGTCCGCGATCAGATGCGCCGTCGCGCGCACTTCATCTTCACCGAAACCACGCGTCGTCATCGCCGGCGAGCCCAGACGAATACCGCTGGTGATCATCGCTTTTTCGGGATCATTGGGAATGCCGTTCTTGTTGCACGTAATGTGCGCTAGACCCAGTGCTGCTTCGGCAGCTTTGCCGGTAATGCCTTTGGCACGCAAATCGACCAGCATGACATGCGACTCGGTGCGGCCGCTGACAATACGCAGACCGCGCTCGACCAGTGTATTGGCCAGAACATCGGCGTTTTTGAGGACTTGCTGCTGGTACGCTTTAAATGCCGGTTGCAGGGCTTCATGAAATGCCGTCGCCTTGCCGGCGATAACATGCATCAGCGGACCACCCTGCAAGCCAGGGAAAATCGCACTGTTGATCTTCTTGGCCATCTCTTCGTGGTTCGTGAGAATGATGCCGCCGCGCGGACCGCGCAGGCTCTTGTGGGTGGTGGAGGTCACCACATCGGCATGCGCTACCGGATTGGGATATGCACCACCGGCAATCAGACCCGAGTAGTGCGCCATGTCCACCAGAAAGTAGGCGCCTATATCTTTGGCGACCTTGGCAAATCGTGCCCAGTCGATTTTCAGCGAATAGGCGGACGCACCGGCAATGATCAGCTTGGGTTTGTGTTCATGGGCGGTGCGCTCCATGGCGTCATAGTCAATCTCTTCCTTGGCGTTCAAGCCGTAGCTGACGACGTTGAACCATTTGCCGCTCATGTTCAGATGCATGCCGTGGGTCAGGTGACCGCCTTCGGCGAGCGACATGCCCATGATGGTGTCGCCGGGATTGAGCAAGGCGAGGAACACGGCCTGATTGGCCTGCGAACCCGAATTCGCCTGCACGTTTGCGAAATTCGCGCCGTAGAGTTCCTTGAGGCGGTCGATACACAGTTGCTCGACAATGTCGACATACTCGCAACCACCGTAGTAGCGCTTGCCGGGATACCCTTCGGCGTACTTGTTGGTGAGCACCGAACCCTGCGCCTGCATGACCGCTGGGCTGGTGTAGTTTTCAGAAGCGATCAATTCAATATGGTCTTCCTGACGAGTGGCTTCCTGCTGAATGGCGGCCCACAGCGCGGGGTCGCTCTGCGCCAGATCCAATTGATCCGGAAACGCGCAGTTGGCGGGGCTGACTCGTGTGAGCATATTGATTCTCCTGTTGGGGGTAGGGATGCGGGCGCGAACGCCATGCGCAAAGGTGTACAGGCAGCGTACAAAGGCGGCCAATACTATTCAGACGCCAACTGTACTGATGAGTTTACTTCAGGAAAAATAAATATTTCTTTACTATAAGTTCAGATTTTCTGACCAATGGTCCTTGGCGCCCTACAGAAAACGCAGGATCGCAGCGGGCGAGGAGTCACTACGCCAGAAAGCCGCAGTGGCACTGGGTTTGCGAACGGGTCAGCTCCTGCGGGGGACAAAATCCGTTGGCCGCGTCGGTCCGGTTGATCCAAAGCCCGCGATCCCGAGCCAAACAAAAATTTGGCTACCCGGTCAGGAAAGGTCCCGGCATCCGACCTTGTGGGTCCCGTTCAGTCGATAACCCGGATCAGCCGCCGACCCAGATTTTCGCCCCGGTAGAGCCCGGCGATCGCATCCGGAGCGTGGTCGATACCGTCGAGCACGTCCTCCTCATACCGAATCAGGCCCTGCCGCACCCAAGTAGCCAAGTCTGCGCGCGCAGCGGCATAGTGGACCCGGTGATCAAGAATCACGAAGCCCTGCATGCGAGCCCGCTTGACCAGCAGCTGGCGCTCCACCCGTGGACCGAGCGGCGCGGGATTCCAGTTGGCGATAGAGGCGGTGCCGCAGATAATCACGCGCGCACCCACGTTCAGATACTGCATCACGGCATCGCTGATGCTGCCTGAGGTATTGTCAAAATAAACATCCACCCCATTCGGACAAGCCGCCGCCAATTGTTCGGCAAAGTCATCGCGCTTGTAATCTACCGCGCTATCGTACTGAAAGCGGTCAATGCACAACTGACGCTTGACCTCGCCACCGGCAATCGCGACGGTGCGGCATCCGTGAATCCGTGCAATCTGGCCCACGCAAGAACCCACCGCACCGGCACCTGTCGACACCAGCACGGTCTCGCCTGATTTTGGCTCACCAATGCGCATCAGTCCGTAGTGCGCCGTGATGCCATTAATGCCCAGCACGCCCAGCGAGGTCGACAAGGGCAAATCGGCCTGATCAACGCGGTAATCAATGGTGCCCACCTCCACCGCTGCATAATCCTGCCAGCCAAACATGCCGGTTACCCGTGTGCCAACCGGCCATTGCGGGTCCTCGGAGGCGATGATTTCGCCCGCAGCAAAAGAACGCATGACTTCACCGATGCCGACGGGTTGGGAGTAATTGGCTATCGCATTCACCCAGCCGCGCATGGCTGGCTCGACAGCAAGAAAGTGATTGCGTATCAGCACCTGGCCCGGCTGCGGTTGCGGCACGGCGTTCTCCACAATACGAAAGTGTTCGGATTGTGGAATGCCTTCGGGGCGGCTGGCGAGAATCACCTGACGGTTCATGAGAGTGGCCATGATTTTATTGTTTGGTTTTTAACGGTATGACACGACATCTGCAGCGCAAGGTAACAGAGATCCTTTTCGACCCCGGGAGTGATGTGCTCGATGGTAAGATCAATTTGCCTGATCGTGGGGCATCAGACACCTCTTTTTCAGGCAAGAATAGCAAAGCGCGTTCACGCCAACGAATCGCGCTCTGCGTTTGCGATCAACCATCAACAGAGACAAGCTCATGAATTCTCATCGCGTGGCACTGGTTACGGGCGGAGGTACCGGCATCGGCAAGGCTGCTGCAAAAGCCTTGCTGCAAGCGGGCTATCAGGTTGTCATTACCGGCCGCAACCTCGACAAGCTCCAGACAGCACTCAAGGACATAGGCGGAACAGACGCCAATACGCTGGCTGTCACCAGTGATGTCGGCGATCCCGACAGTGTGAAACAGCTGTTCGCCAGCCTGAAAGCGAAATTCGGCCGCATTGATGTGCTGTTCAATAACGCCGGCACCGCATCGCCGCCAATCCCAATGGAGGAGCTGAGCTACACGCAGTGGATGAATGTGGTGAATGCCAACCTGACCGGTTCTTTTTTATGCGCGCAAGAAGCCATGCGCATGATGAAAGTACAATCACCCAAAGGAGGCCGCATCATCAATAACGGGTCGATTTCGGCTAACACGCCGCGGCCTTTTTCTGCACCCTACACCGCCACCAAGCACGCAATTACCGGGCTGACCAAGTCAATTGCGCTCGACGGTCGTGCAGACCGCATCGCCTGCAGTCAAATTGATATCGGGAACGCGGCCACTGACATGACGCAGGTCATCAGCAAGGGCGTGATTCAGGCGGATGGATCGCTGAAAGCGGAGCCGACGATGGACGTCGATCATGTCGGCCAGGCGGTGGTGCAGATCGCCAATCTGCCTCTGGAGAGCAACATCCTGTTCATGACCATCATGGCAACCACCATGCCTTATGTGGGGCGCGGATAATCGAAACATTCCGGGCCGCAGTCAGAACGAGGCAGCGCGGCAGACCCGTGTCCTGCTCGCGCCGGGCGCAGCGCTATGGCACGGCGTGGGGTCCTGCAGTCAGAACAGCCAGACGCCTCTGAGCGCCAGTCCCACCAGTGCGCCGAACCACAGACCGGCCAGCGCGACAAAGGCAATACCAAAACCCGGACCGCGTCGCACAGGATTCGTCAGATAAGACTGGGCGTACCATGCGCGGCCAATGAGCCAGATCACGCCCATGGCAAACGCACCGGTCTCGCCATTGAAGATCGCGTAAATCCAGAGCGACGGCAGCATCATGAGCGCGGCTTCCATCGTATTCATCTGGACGCGGTAGGCGCGATCGAACATCTCATGGCCCGAGGTTGCCGGTGCCATGATTTGGTATTTCACGCGCGCTTTGCCGACAATGACCGAGGTAACAAACATCAGCAAAACGGTGAGCAGCGTAACGAGGGAGGTCAGCGGGTAAGCAGTCATGGGCATCAATTCAAATTTTCAAAACAATCAACGACGTTTACTGGCTTTCGCACACGGCTCGCATCAAGTCGTCATCGGGCGTCTGCGGCACGACATCAACCCAGGCACCCACCACGTTCTGTTCCGTGATCAATGCTCCCGTGCCCATCCGATCCGACATTTTTTGGGTACTCAACACACGCCGCTGATGTTTTCGGCAGCTGAATTCTGTCGGGAGCAGTACGGATTGATAGGTCTTGCCCGACGCATCAACCGCCGGGCTTTGAAGGTCGAGCAAATCCCAGATGAAGGCATTACCGCTCATGTTCACCATGCGAAATTTGTCGTAGTACCGGCCGGCCTCGTCAGTTTGTGCATAGCGCACCCAATTTTCTGCGAATGCCGGCGTCGCTATCAACAAGGCGCTCAAAAGAAGCCATTTCTTCATGTCAGGCAGGCTCATTAAGATAAAAACCACCTTATTGTCGCAGAAGGCTGAGACCCCCGCATTTTTGCGCATGGCATGGGCTTCGCTGCGTTTGACACCCAAGGTGACGTTCAGATTAATCTTGAGAATGAAGCGTCACGCGCGTCCTGCTTTGGATCCTCCCGAGATGAGGGGTCGCGGAATCTGGCACACTGACCGTTTTACCGAGACCAGATCATGAACAAAAAAACAAGCCTGGCAATCGCCAGCTTAACAGTGACCCTGCTCATCAGCGCCGGATTCGCCCCCTACGCTGCCAGAACCGCTCACGCGCATGATGCTCAGGGATTATTGGATGCGGCTATTCAGGGTTCCCACCGTTCCGATGCCAACCGCGCCCGCGATCAATACCGCCATCCGAAAGAGACGCTGCTGTTCTTCGGCCTGCAACCTGACATGACCGTCGTGGAAATCTCGCCTGCGAATGGCTGGTACACCGAAATTATTGGGCCATTTCTCAGAAAACAGGGTCAATTTCTGGCGGCGGTTCCCGCACTTGCTGACGATATGCCTGAAGCGATGAAGCGCAGGGATGCCGCCTATCGCCAAATGCTCAAAGCGACGCCCGAGCTTTACGGCGAGCCAACGATCAAGGCCTATGACGCTGCAGCGCCTGTGTTCGCTCCGGACGGCTCGGCTGATCTGTTGGTAACTTTCCGCAATGTGCATAATTGGGCCAAAGCCGGACACACACAACCCATGTTCAAAGGTTTTTTTCAGGCCTTGAAACCAGGCGGTGTACTTGGCATCGTAGAACACCGCGCAAAACCTGACACGCCTGTCTCCAAACAAATCGAGTCGGGTTACATGACCGAGCAATTCGTGATCGAAGCAGCTGTGGCTGCCGGCTTCAGACTGGATCGTCGCTCGGAAATCAACAGCAACCCGCTGGATACGAAAGACCATCCCGGCGGTGTGTGGAACTTGCCGCCCAATCTGCGTGGCGTCGCCGAAGCGGACAAGCCCAGATATCGTGCCATTGGCGAGTCGGACCGGATGACGCTGCGCTTTGTGAAGCCTTGAGCCGTCGTCTTGCCCACGACAGCAAAGACAACCGGGGAGGAAGTGATCGCATGACTGCAGATACCAAGCGCCCCGGACAACTCAGGAAAGCACCGGAAAATTTTCTGGATCAGCAGCGCGTGCACGAAATGCATCGACAGGGTCTTGATGACCAGCGGCGTCGCTTTTTGCGGCAAAGTTTTTTGATGGCTTCGGCAGCGTCTGCAGTGTCTTCTGCATCCATGAGCTTTGCCAAAGAGATCGGCACTGAGAGCGGTGACTCAGCAGCGGGCGATCCGAACATTCTCGTCCTGCCAGCACATTCGACAACGCTGGGCAAGCCGGTTACGCAGGCCGGCTACGGGCAACCTTCGCGCCATGAAAATGCCATTCTCAAACGCATATCACCCGGCCTGACAAGAACGCAGGAAGCATCGGCCTCATTCACCCCGTTGCAGGCGCTGTTTGGCATCATCACGCCGAATGGCTTGCATTTTGAACGACACCATCAAGGCTGGCACGATATTGCACCCGATACGCATCGGCTGATGATCCATGGCCTGGTCAAGACGCCGATGATCTTCACGATGGATGATCTGATGCGACTCCCCACGGTGTCGCGCATTCACTTTCTGGAGTGCGGTGCCAACACCGCAATGGAGTGGGGACATCCCTCGGTGCCGACGGTGCAGTACACGCACGGCATGCTGTCCTGCTGCGAATTCACGGGTGTACCACTGTCCGTACTGCTGGATTACTGCGGCTATGACAAACAGCAATCGCGGTTCATTCTGGCTGAAGGTGCCGATGGCGCCAGCCTGACGCGCACGATTCCTATCGAGCACGCGCTGGATGATGTGCTGGTTGCGTGGGGCATGAATGGTGAAATGCTGCGCCCGGAAAATGGCTACCCGTTACGATTGGTCGTGCCCGGCATGCAAGGTGTCTCGTGGGTCAAATGGCTGCGGCGTATCAAAGTCGGCGATCAGCCCTGGGGCACCAAGGATGAGTCAATTCAATACATCGACCTGATGCCCGATGGGAGCCATCGGCAGTACACCTCGATTCAGGAATGCAAATCCGTCATCACCTCGCCCTCTGGTGGTCAGGAGTTACTCAGCAAAGGCCTGTTCAACATCACTGGCCTGGCCTGGTCGGGACGCGGCAAGATCAGACAGGTGGATGTGTCTATCGACGGCGGACGTAACTGGCGCAGCGCCCGGCTGGAGGGGCCGATACAAAACAAAGCCCTCACCCGTTTCAATATCGACTGGGTCTGGGATGGCAGCGAGGCGATTCTGCAATCGCGGGCCATTGACGAAACGGGCCATGTCCAGCCCGGCATTGACCAGCTGCGCAAAGTCCGAGGCAGCAGATCCACCTATCACAACAATGCCATTCAATCCTGGCAAATCAATGCATCCGGTGAGGTACTGAATGTGCAGGTTTATTAACGTCGGACTGTTGTTCTTGCTGTCCTGCGCCTCCATGAACCCGGCTCAGGCAGGTGACCCGAGCTATCCCGGCGTCGGCCGCGCCGCCACCGCCCGCGAAATTGAGGTCTGGAATATCGATGTGCGGCCCGACTTCAAAGGCCTGCCAAAGGGCTCAGGCACCGTGCTTCAGGGACAGCAAGTCTGGGATGCGAAGTGCGCGTCCTGTCACGGCACCTTCGGCGAACTGACCCAGATGTCAGCGCCTATTGTCGGTGGCACCACAGCGGAGGATATTCGTACCGGCAGAGTCGCGGCCCTGTCCAATCCGAATACCGTGCTCAGATCAGCGATCATGAAAGTACCGACGCTGAGCACGCTTTGGGACTACCTGTACCGAGCCATGCCCTGGAATGCACCCAAATCATTGTCGGTAGACGAGACCTATGCGGTCACCGCCTATATTTTGAATCTGGCTGAGATTGTGCCGGAGGACTTCAGCTTGTCGGACGAGAACATCAAGGCGATACAGGATCGCATGCCGAACCGGCATGGCATGACACGCGACCATGGCCTCGCCACGGTCAAAGGCAGACCCGATGTCTCCGATACCGACTGCATGAAGGATTGCGCCAGCAGGGTTACGACCCGCGCAACGATCTCGGAAGATGCACTGCACTCACATGGAGATCTTTCTTTGCAGAATCGACGCTTTGGATCGGTACGAGGCCTTCCACCCAGAAAGAACGCGCCAAAACACGACTAATTGGGTGCGTACTTAGCCAGCGCTCAATGGTCAGCGTACAAAACCTCCACGCTGTACAAATCCGCACCATCCACCCAGCCATTTCAGTCCTGACTTACCCTTCAGTTGGGTAGTCTCTCCCCCTGCTTTTCCTGAAGCAACCCGAATCGCTTGTCCGATATTCGAAAAAAATCTCCAATGAATTGAATTTATTCAACTTTCTCGTTACTCAATACCTACCCACAGCAGCCCGTTCAAGGCAAGGAGGTGATGCGTGAGTAGCGAGAATTATTCGAGAGTCATTCGCGAATGGTGTGCCGCCACAGGAATGCAGGCTTGGGCAGAACATGAGGACATGCATATTTCCATCGGCGAAACGCTGGTTGGATTAATTCATAACCACTCAGAGACGCAAGAGCTGCTTCATGTGTATATCGATCTAGGTCATTGGGATCGCCCTGATCTCTATCGAATATTACTGGAAGAAAACACTCCGATCAGCTCTGATGACCATGGCTGTTTCGGCTTGCATCCCGTGACCGGAAGCATCGTTTATCGAAGCCAAAAATCACTTTCGTCCGACAGTAATGGCACGAATCTTCTCGAGGAAATAAAGCGCCTCATTCATGTCGCAAAAATCCGTTTGGAGAACTCAATGATGCAGTAAATAACGAAGGAGACCATCATGCATATCGATAGCACATCAAGAAATAACAGTATTAATTCTGATACAGAAAAAACCAGCGATGCACAAATCAAGAAAAAAAGCGTATCAGTAATGCCTCGTTCGGAAAAACCGTTTTCTCCCAACCATCTGCCTGACAGCAAGGGAGCCACGGCTGAAATAAAAAAATCAACCGAAAAAAATACAACTATCCAGCCAGCCAAAGAAAAACCTTTTGAGCAGAAAAATTTTTCAGAACGCCTCGCACGAGCTGGAGAAAAAGCGAGGGCTGCGCTGGGCAGTGAGAAAAATCAAATGTATCAAACTCAACTGGGCATCCTGTCACCCGAAGCTGAACAAGCTGTAAATGAATACAGCGCGTTATTTCAAGCAAAATCCTCGGATCCGGGCACGAGAAGTGCGGTGCGCACAGCGTTTGACGAAAATTTTATAACACCCGATGAAGAGCAACACTGGCAGGATATGCAAAGAAAAATTCCTGCCAATACGGATATTCACCCCGTTGCCAGTCGCCGCCTGGAAAAAGTCAATAGCCAGGAATTGGAACAGGCGATTTTCAGAGAGCCCGGCTTCGCTCTGTTTGCAGGAAAACCTGAAGGCGATCTGTTCATTGCGGAGCTCACGGCTGTCGTCAATCAAAAGGCGGCTACCATGGCACCGACTGATAAAGGCATGGCACTGGTTTTCCGTTTTCCTGGAACGTATGGGGATGTGGGCCATATTGCCGTCGGCTCTCTCTGGCGTAACGAAGAAAGACAGTTACGCATGGATGTGTCCCACCAGGAGAGCATGGCGCCCACCGCGACAAGTAACCATGTGTATACCGGACGTATTTTCAACACCTTTGATACGGCAGCAAGCTATCCCACAAAAATTGCACCGGTGGTCGAAGGCATGAAATTGTTTGGTCTTCCTTCAGTCCTCGTATTCCCGGTACCCTTCCCCGAAATACTGGCACCGTACACCCAAGTTTTTGAAGAACATGAAGTTATCTACGGTGCAACAGACGACTGGGCACCCGCAAAAAACGCAATAAAACAGAGGGACGCGGATAAAACAAAGCCACCATCACAAAGATCCGGTGTCCCTCAAAACATTCACACTGAAACTTGTTTTAATGTAACCCATAAAACCCTGGCACGAATGTATGGCATGACCACGTCGCATGAGCCACTTTTTCCAAGTCTCTTTGAAAAAATCAAAGGTTTCTCAGGCATACCCGAAAAAGAATTTAAAACATTCAAGATAGATGGGAAAGATTTAACGATGCAACAGGTGGCAACCCATCAGGCTCATTCCGTCAAAGCATTCAAAATCGTCGGTCCCGCATGGATTGATTCAGGGCCAGCCGATGTGAATGGCAAAATGCGCCTGCAATCAAGGCAGCTGAAATTTCAGCCGGGTCAGGTCGGTTTTCCGCTTGAGGGACGGGTCAGGGCCTTCAAATTTGCCTCCGAGACGCCGTTTTTGAAAGATCTGCATCTGGATGGCAAACCCGTGATCAAAGATAAAGTCTACACGGCGGAGGAAGCCAAGCGCATCACTTATCATGGCAAGGAGCCCTCCAAAGACATTAACTATGTGGTGGGCGTACCTTTGAACGGCGGTGCAAAGCTATAGAAAGCAGCAGAGAAGCTGAGCACTTTCTGGGCGCCTGTCTCCAGCGTCGTTCACGAGGGTGCTGCGGGGAGTTCATAACGAGACAGGCTCTTGTAAAGCTGCTAGCTAGGCGCACCACCGCAGACAGTACGGATGTACGACAAGACGGTGCAACAACGCTAGCGGCTTTTTGTTAGAGCCTCTTAGCCTGACAATCCGTGCCGCTGCCGGAGCATATGGCTGGCAGCGGCAATGATGCTGAGTTTCTGTTCTGCGATTTTTTCGGACGCCAGCGGATTATCGGCAAAAGTTGCAAACCCGCAATCAGGTGTAAACAGAACCCGCTCTTTACCAAAAAGCTGAATCGCGTGCTCACCTTTGCTCAGCACCTCGTCCAGATTTTCGATGTGCGCATGCTTCTGGTTGCAGATACCCACACCGATACGGACATCGTCCGGGATGGCGCGCAGAATTTCCATCTCGCCAGCGCGAGGTGTGCACAACTCCAGTAACAGGCTGCCGACCTTCAGACCGGAGAGGGTCTGTATCAGTGGCGTGTAGTCGCCTGACAAGGCGGCACCTTCATCAGGCGTCCAGTTGCCGCGACACATATGTACGGCAAGGCGCTCGCGCGGAAAACCAGCCACCACGGCGTTGATCAGCTCACGCGCAAAACCCAATTCAGCCGGCGTCTCATTTTTTTCCGACAACGCGCCGCACATGAAACTGCGCTTGGACACTGAACCCGAGAAAACCACCTCGGACAGCACGGGCTCGTCGAACTGAACCAGCGCCACACCTGCGGCCAGCAGCGACGCCAGCTCTTCACGCAGCACCCGCACCACATCGGTGGCCAGCGCTTCACGGTTTGGGTAGGCGCGATCGGAAATACACTCCATCCACATCGTTCGTGTCAGCAAATACGGCCCGGGCAACGCCACCTTGACCGGCTTGGTGGTCAGCGTTTTGACGAAATCCATTTCATGCACCGCGAGCGGCTTGCTGCGACCCAAAGGACCAAAGACTGCCGGATGTCGGACTTCAGACGCCGGCACATCCAGCGCCCTTAGCTCGCGTGCGAATTCTTCCGGATCATCGACCAGCGGCAGCAGATCAGTCAGCGGAATCAGCTGGCAGTTGTCGAGAATGCCGCCGACAAAACTGGCATAGCTGTCACGGCGCTGCTCGCCATCCGTCACCACATCCACACCGGCGCGCAATTGTGCTGCGACAGACAGCCGAACCGCATCATCAGCGGTCGCCTGAAAGGCAGCATCCTCCAGACGCCCCTCCATGTGATCATGCATGGCTTGCAGCATCCAGCGCGGGCGCGGCCAGCTGCCTATGCCCATTACCGACAAGGGTGCGATCGCCGGCGCAGCGCTTGGCACAGGCAAGTGCATGGGGATGACCACGCTGACCAGCGCGTTCGCCAATGCGGTGGCTGAAGCGCCCGATACGGATGCCGCGGCCGGCACACTTACCCGTTCAGAGAATTTGCCTTTGGCGACCAGAAAACTGCGTTGACGGTCTTGCTTGGTCCACGAGAGCAGTTCATTACCCGTCAGCCGACACCACGCGGGCAGATCTTCATCAACCGATATCTCGGAAGATCGTATCTCCAGCAAACCCCCTCTGGGCAGGGGATCAATGTGTTTGCGGATCAGCAGCAACAGACCATTACCGCAATCGAGATCACCGCCGTCAAAGCTGACGTCGGGTGGATGAAGATGGGTTTGACTTGCTTGCATGAAAAGGATCGTGAGAACTGAGCGTCTGTATCGTCAGGTCGGTGGCAAAGCACCAACGCAGGTCGGGCGCCCTGACGAAACAGGCGCTGTCAATTAATAACTCAGGCTGGGGCAGCCATCGCTCATGAACTCGACCAGCTTGGCGCCACCCACGATCAACGCGCCATCAATCAACAGATTTTCATCAAGCTTGCGCTTCTTGAAGCAGGGTGAGCAGACAAAAATTTTTCCGCCCGCTTCGATGAAGCTGTTCATCAGGTCTTTCAGTGGCGCGAAACCTTCTTCGTGGATGCTCTCGGCAACGCCTTTTTGCGAGAGACGTACCGCCTCAATGGAAAGAAATACGAGTGTGTCTTTGTCGGAAGCGACCGCCGCATTGGCAACCACGAAAGCAACGGTGGCACGATCGGGATTGTCGGTGCTACAGGTCAGATTGATACAGAATTTTCCCGCCATGATGTACTCCTGTGAAGTTGAATCATTAATACAATTATTTTTCTCTTGCCCGCAGCCAGTAGGTCTTGCTGGTCGGATCAACCGCCAGCAATGCGTCGCCGGTCATGTTGCAAAAGGCTTGCAAGTCAACCGCAGCACCGGTATCGAGCGCAATCAGTCTGAGTACCTGACCCGGTTGCGCACGTAAACGCTTGCGCACGCCGAGCACCAATTCGCCACAGCCCAGCTCGCCCGCATCCCATTCGTGGTGGTGTTTGATCATGATTTTTCAAAAATTCAGGCGCCATTGTATACGCGTGCAAGGCAATAAGCTTCCGACTGGTTCAGTAAAAAACTATGAAAGGTCTCAAGCGATAATGCCTGCCAAACCAAGCGGCTATGGTCTGAGTGCTATGATCCGACCCCAACGCAAACGTGCGCCTTGCGCGGCGCAAGAAAGCGTTGATATATTCGAATTGAAAAATTTTGTGGCGTACAAAATCAACCCAAGCCCTTGATTTGTCAGCGCCTCCCGACAAGGCGCCATCAAAAGGAACAGAACGACGCAGTCGCTGCCAAGGCGCGGGCGCCGCAGACAGTACGGGGCTCTGGCAAGGGGTTCCCAACGCTGACAGCGGCATTGGGTTAGCGCCGCCACGTTTTTGGCTTGTCTTTTTTACCTATTTTTATTTCTCACCTGATGGCTCTGAAATCCACCATTTACAAAGCAAGCCTGCAGATCGCCAATATGGACAGCCACTATTACGCTGACCATCTGCTCAGCGTTGCCTGTCACCCGTCCGAGACCCTGCAACGCATGATGATCCGGATACTGGTGTTTGCATTAAATGCGCATGAATTCCTGGAATTCGGCAAAGGTATCTCGGACGCGGATGAGCCGGATCTGTGGCAAAAAGATCTGACCGGCGTGATTGAACAATGGATCGAGGTGGGGCAACCCGACGAGCGTCGCATCCTGAAAGCCTGCGGCAAGTCATCGCACGTGCAGGTCTATCTTTACGCCAGCACGGGACCCATCTGGTGGAAGCAAACGCAATCCAAAATCTCGCGCGCAAGCAATTTGCAGGTCTTCCAGATTGACCCCGACGTCGCCAAAGCACTGGAACCGCTGTGCCAGCGGTCCATGCAACTGCAAGTGACCATTCAGGATGGCGAGATCTGGGTACGGGATGCAACGAACTCGGTTCAGGTCGCGATGGAGCAGATCTGCGGCGACCCGAACCGCTAGCTTCGCTGACCATCCGGGACAACCCGCCCGTCATATCGCGATCGATGACCGGCAATCCAACAGCGGCTCGGAAATTACCTCAATGATCACCGAATTATTATCAAAAGAAGCACGGATCAAACAGGGCTGACAGCTTTTGTGGCGTAAAAAATCACGCTAAGTTCCTGATTTATCAGCGCCCCGCGTCACACCATGGGCATTTATTCAGCGTTTCTCAGATTGATATTCACCACGCAAATTCGATATCGGAATCAAGTAATACTTTAGTATACTGTGCCCCATGTCGATCCCGATACGCCCGGCGGACTGGGAGCACTTTTCCATTGTTCGCGAATCCTTGTCTCTTGACCGCCTCCATGTGGCAGTGGTCGGGCGCGACCGTGGTCAGTTGCTGGACTATGCAGCGGCACTGGCCATCACGCTCTCCGAACAAGACGGTTGGCATGTCGAAAAGTATGATCCCGAACGGCTCGAGACCCTGATCGTCGATCTGATGCTGAACCGCTTCGATGCCGCGCTGCAGACCGTGTCTGGCCATCGCAGTGCATCTTCTGCTCGCCGGCTTGGCTGCGTGCTGTTCATCCCGGAGGCGCAGTCCCTCCCTCGCGCCACCTTCCAGCAATTGGTCAGGCTGGCGGCGGGCACACGCGATCACCGACTTCGGCTCGTTGCGCTTTTTCCCGGCAGCGGTCAGGCCTGCAAGGAGCGTATTGCGTGGATGGGTGCGCAAGTGGCCCGATGGGATCTGGATGATGACGCTGCCAGTGCAAACGTTCATACCCTGTTTGCGGACGCAGCAGCGCAAGCGCGCATGCCGGCCATTTCCGTCCAACCCTACCGCTACGCAGGTCGGCTGCTCGCGGGAGCCACCGTTGCGCTGATGTTGGGGGTGCTGACTTTCATGTGGCCCGCCATTTCCGGGATCGCTTTCGACCATCCGGTGAATGCGCAGACTGGGGCTCAAGACAAGCGCGCGACTGCACTGGCCGGGACACTGGGACCGGAGAGCCTGCCCATCAGCGCCCCGCCCACGCGGGACACGGGCGATGAAGCCAAACAGCATGCGAGCCACAACGCCAGCCAACACACCGATCCCGGCGCAAACGGAGACATCAGGGGCCTTGCCAAACCCGAGGTGGTTGCACCATGAGATTCGATAACGCCTCGGTACTTTTCTTTTTGCTCGCCAGCGGCGCGCTGCTGACGCTGGAGCTGCTGCGGCACCGGGCACCACAGCCGCGATCAGGCGATCGGTATGCAGAGCTCGCCGCGCTGGCGATGCTTCTGCACCCACTGGCCTGGTGGATCGCTGACAGCCTGGCGCTGCAAATTGACCTGACGCCCCTTTTCGCGTTTGACCTGATCGCCGCCTGCGCGATCGCTGCTGCCGCAGCTGTCGAAGTACCCACGGGTAAACGCCTCGTGCCAACCGTGATCCTGGTCGCGTTGGTCGCATCAGCGCTTGCAATCGGCGCGCTGCAGTTACCGCTGCAAGGTGCGGGTATCACTGCGCCATTGATGAGCGCCGTATTGCTCTGCACGATTTTTATCGGCACTGCCGCCGAATGCAGCCGGAACGCACGACTGCACGTGATTGCACAGGGTCCGGTGTCATTGCTGGCTTTGTTATCCGGACTGGCCGCAGCGCTGCAGCTGCTGGCGGGACTGTTATCGGTGACTGCCCAGGCCAATGAGGTGTATGGCCTCAAGCTGCAGACAGCGACGGGCGTTGCGTGGCTTCTTGTCAAACTGATGCTGCTCATCACGCTGCTGAAGCTGGCCTCTGCAAAACGTGCGGAACTATCCGAGCGCTTGTCACGACGACTCGTCGCCAAAGCCAATACGGCCACCAACGACCTGCTGGTTGTCATGCAAGCTTTTTACCAGCTTCCCGGTAATGCACTGGTGACCAATGAGGGCGGGCGTATTCTGTTCGCCACGGCGCAAGCACGGCGTCTGCTTGCATACCCGGAAGCGAAGGACTGCGTACTCGAAGATCTGTTCCTCGCAGTGCAACCGAGTGGACATCAGCTGGTACGCGCACTTTTTGAAAAACCGGATCATCAGGCCGAGTTGATGCAAATTCGGATGACTGGCATTGAATGTAACGGACAAGGCTATCACCTGCTGCAGCTGGAAACCTTGCCATTTGATTTCGGAATGCTGCGCGGTCTGCTGGTTGACTCGCGCAACGATGCACCGCATGAAGCCACAGGGTTACTGGATCATCATTTTGCGATCGCCGCAATGGCCGATGGCTGGTTCCGTTTGCTTGACCCGGTCGATCGCTATGCAGTGTCAGGTGTGTTCTGGGACAAGCTGAGAATACTGTCCGGCAGTGACAGCGAGATTGCCTACCTCGAAAACAGCATTGCCAGCGCCAATCAGGCGCAAGGCTGGCTGCGGCTGCGCAATGGCGGTGGTTTGTCGGTATCACTTCGCAAACTTCAGACACCCGACCACAAATTGTTTTATCGGGTACACATGACGCTCGTTGATGATATGCGTCAGGCCAGTGCCCATGCACCCTGCGCCAACGGCGAGGAAGCGGCGCGATGAATCCACAACTTCAAAAAACCGGCACGCATATCGTTGTTCTCGGCAAGTTGATCGAGCGGGTCAGACACGACCACAAACTGACGACGGCCACACTGGCCATGCTGTCAGGTTTGGCCGATGTGCAGATAAAAAGTATCGAAGAAGACGACATGAGCGCATTCGTCGATGATGCACATCGCATCGATTGCGCACGCCGCATCGCAATCGCCATGGGACTGCCTGAACATCATTTTCTGGAAAACCATGAAAGCATCAGCTCAGGACGTGTAGCTTCACAAAAAACAAACGATGCGACTCCAAAACAATTATCGCGCGACGCATGGGAAAGCTTGCCGGTGGCAGATCTCAAGGTGCTCGCCAAACTCCGCTCGATCAGCTACCCGACTGCACCAGAGCAGCGCCGGCAGGGCTCGCCGCTTCTGGTCGCACTGCTGGTATCGCTGCTGCTTGCCGCTTTGATACTCAGTCTCGCATTGCTCCGCTGAACCCTCCGCAACCGCATGGATCTGCGTCGAACAGCCTGACCATCAAATTTGTAACGTGCTGTCAATAACGCGATCTGTTCCACCGCAATGAAACTCAGTCCGCTACAATTCCAGCCATGACATCACTGACTTCATTACTGATCGTTGACGATCACCCCATCGTCCGTACTGCACTGGCCGAAGCCGTGCGTTTACGCTTCCCGAAAATCAGACTGGAGACTGCCGGCGATGCGGAAACTGCCATCGCACTGGTCAAGGCCGAACTGAAAAAAAAGAAGTCAGCGTCATGGTGGGTATTGATCGATCTGGGTCTGCCGGGTGTCGGCGGGCTGGAGGCCATCACCCAATTGCTGGCGCTTGGTCCCTCGGTGCGAACGATCACGATTTCGGGTAATGACGATGAGCTGCAAGTCGGTGCCTGTTTCGGTGCGGGCGCATCGGCTTTCATCAGCAAAGCCGCACCTATCGAAGACACGGTAACCATCATTGCCCAGGCAATCGAGGGCACGCTGATCAAGGGTACCTGGCTGTCTGCCCGCGGGCTGGCGGACAGCTCGGCACTGAATCAGATTGCGCTCACCGACCGCCAGATTCAGGTGCTCTCGATGATCTGTCAGGGCATGAGCAATCGCGATATTGCCGAGCGCTTGGGCATTTCGGAAATTACGGCGAAATCCCATGTCGGGGGTATTTTTCGCGAGCTGCACGTGGTCAGTCGTACACAGGCGGTGCTGGTTGCGCAAAAGCTTGGCCTCTTTGTCAACAACCACTGAACATTTCCTGAGACGCTGCCCACATTGCTTTTCAAGCTGAGCCAGTGCAATGCGCCGATGCACAGGCCTGAACAATAATTAAACGAACACCCTTGTTCGACCGACAAAATTTTCGATGTTATTGATCCACCCTGCCCTGATGCGCACGCCATCCTGACAGCGATGCATTGATCGCCTCTCGCAGTTTTTCTGCAGTGAATGGTCGCTGGAGTAGCGTCACCGGCGAACCGGCGTGTTGCGCGATATTGGTCAACAACGCGTCATCACTGCACAGCACCACCGGAACCGTCGCATTGAACTCATCATTGATGAGCGTGATGACCTGAGCAACAGGCTCTGATTGCAGTTGCGCATCGATCATCAGCAGGCTGGGTATCAGCCCGCGTACGGCAAGCTGACGGATTGCATCGGCACTGCCAACGGCCGTGATGATATCGATACCCAGACCGGGCGCCAGCAAGCGCAAGGCATTCGCCACATCCGGATCGGCATCAATGCACACCATCAGCGTATTGGCCGGTGGTTCAACCACCACCTGAGGCAGCACACGCGCGACCAGATGCGCATCACGCATCGCTGCACGCTCTGCGTCCGACAAGGATATCGATGACAACGGCAGCTCAATGGCGAATACCGACCCCAAGCCCACATGGCTGCTCAACAGAATGCGACCGCCAATGCGTGCCGCCAGTCGCCGCGCAATCGCCAGCCCCAGACCCACGCCCTGCGCCGCCATTGCAGCAGCATCGCCCCGCGTGAACTCATCAAAAATCTTTTTACGCAAGGGTGCGGCAATGCCCGAGCCCGTATCGGCAATGGCAATACGGCACAACGCGCCACGCTGGGAGATACGCAGCCGCAGCCCACCGCGCTTGGTGTATCGCATGGCATTGCTGATGAAATTTCGCAGGATACGTTCCAGCAAACGCGGATCGGTCTTCAGTGCCAATTGGGACAACTCGGCACCCCGCAGCTCCAGCACCAAGCCAAGATCATCGGCCATCCGCTGATGCTGCGCCAGCACACGCTCGCAAAACGACCCGGCGTGCACACGCTCCATCCTGACTTCCAGTGCACCACTGTCCAGGCGACTGATATCGAGTACGCTGTCGAACACATCATTCATGTAGCCTATGCTCTGCTGCAGACGTAACAGGCTCTCGGTCGATCGCGCGCGTTCATCCGATGCCATGGCCGCAGTCGCGAGACTTCGCTGGATACTGCCCAGATAGAGATTGACCGCCTGCATCGGCTGCTTCAGATCATGGCTGAACGCAGCGAGGAAACGGGAACGATCTGCCTCGAGATCACGTAATTCTGCACGACGCCTTGCCAGTTCCTGCAGCCGGTCGTCGATACGCGCCCGTGTGACACGATCGCGCCCACGCCGACGCTGCCATCCCACGATCAGGCTCAGCAGGCCACCCACCATCAGGACAGCCGCCATCCACCACGCGGCCGTCATCATGGCGATGTCCTGCAACGATGCATGCGATAAGAGCAGCGCGGTGAGAAAACGATCATCGCCCAGGCTCCTGCCATCGGACGCGCTCGGGAAACCTGATCCGAAAAAATTTTTGCATCGAAATATTTCTTGAGGGATATGCGTTGTATTATACTTTAGTGTGATACCAAAAGCGTAGCCAAAGGAGCAATCAAACCCATGCAGAAGCCACCGCACCAGCCGCACGGCGCGTCCAGCGACGGATGGGGAGGCGAGCCGCCGGAAGACCGGCGCTCCGATACGGGTGGCAATCCGTTCGGCCGCGCATTTCACGGGCCGGCGGCATCAACGCCGCGCGTCGGTACACCGAGCAGTTCGCGCCTTGATGCCGGCGCCGGAACCGGTGAGGATCTCCCGTTCGGCAGACTCCCACCCGGGCTGGGTGATCTTGCGCGTCGGGTGGCCGAAACCAATTTGCTGGTGGACCGGGCCATTTCTTCGATGGGCACCGACCATGGTCAGCCACATCCCGCAGAAACACTCACTGAACTGGGTGAAAGTCTGAATCAGTTGTTCTCGCAACTCGACGAGGGCGCAGCCGATGGTGGTGCCAGTCCGTGGCACAGTATTACCGATTCCCTGCGCGATCTGGCGGAAAAGGTTGATCGACGCGAGCAGCTGCGGGCAGAGTTACAGATGACCCAACATGCCATCGACAAGGCCAAAACCCGGGTGATCGACCAGATTCAGGATGCGGCTCGGATAGAACAGGAGCGACTGTCAGTGACACGGCTGCGCAGTCAGCTGGCGGCGGTGATGGCGGACAAGCTACTCAACAAGCTGCGATAAATAAATTGCCCAAAATTAATATTTTTGCTTGATGTCATACTAAAGTATTGTTAGTATTGCCCGAAAGCACCAACACGACGTCCCACAAAGGGCCGTAAAAACTGAAGATTTCCTGGAGGTAGAGAGCCATGGCTGACAGCTTGCAGAAATGGGTGGGGCGTAACCGGCCACCCCGAGTTCAAATTACTTATGACGTGGAAATCGGCGACGCCATGGAAAAGCGTGAGTTGCCGCTGGTGGTGGGCGTCATGGCTGACCTGATGGGCAAGCCGGCTTCGGCGCCACCCAAGATGAAGGACCGCCGCTTCGTCGAGATCGACCGCGACAATTTCGACGAAATCATGACCAAGATAGCGCCCCGCCTCGACATGAGCGTACCGGACACCATGAAGGGCGATGGCAACCTGAAGATTGAACTCAACTTCAAACAGTTTGCCGACTTTCATCCCGAAGCCGTGGTGCAGCAAGTGCCCCGACTGCAAAAGCTGCTCGAAGCCAGGCTGGAACTTCGTGACCTGCTCGCCAAGCTGGATGGCAATGACGAGCTCGGCGGTTTGCTGGCCAGCGTTGTTGGCAACACCGACGGACTCAAGCAGTTGCGCGGCAGCGATGCGGCAGCACCTGCAGAGAAAAAAGCAGAGCCTGCAGCGGCCCCCGCGCCTGAAGCAGAAAAGAAAGCCGAAGATCCACCGGCTGCCGAATAAAACCAACAAAGATGCACCCTGACACTTCAACAGGTGAATGATATGGCAGATACAAAACCCTCCGCATCCGGTTCCGGCGCCTCAGGCACTGGCAGCTTGCTCGACCAGATTGTCCAGAACGGCAAAATGGTCAACGAGCCTTCGCAAGAGCCCTATGCGAAAAAACTGATCGGACAATTTGCAGCCCAAATCCTCGACAAGGACATGAAGTTCAGTCCGGACAAGGGCGTGGTGGCAATGATCAACGAGCGCATCGCAGAGATCGACGATCTGCTGACGAAACAGCTCAATGCGATCATGCATCATCCCGAATTCCAGGCGCTCGAATCGTCCTGGCGCGGACTGCATGAGTTCGTTTTCGGTACGGAGACCAGCTCGCGCTTGAAAATTCGCCTCATGAGCGTGAGCAAAAAAGAGCTGCTCAACGATCTGGAGACGGCGGTCGATTTCGATGTCAGCGTCTTGTTCAAGAAAGTCTACGAAGAAGAGTACGGTACCTTCGGCGGCAATCCTTACTCGGTGCTGATTGGTGACTATTATTTTGGTCGTCATCCACAGGATGTCGCTCTGCTGGAGCGTATTTCCAAGGTGGCAGCTGCAGCCCACGCACCGTTTATCGCTGCCTCCTCGCCAGCCCTGTTCGACATGAAGAGCTTCACCGAACTGGGTGTGCCGCGCGATATGTCGAAAATTTTCGAGAGCGCCGAACTGGTCACGTGGAAGGCCTTCCGCGAATCGGAAGATTCCCGTTACGTCGCCCTGACGCTGCCGCGCTACCTGTCGCGCCTGCCGTATGGTGCGAAGACCGTGCCGGTCGAGCAGTTCAGTTACGAAGAAGACGTCGACGGCAAGGATCACGACAAATACCTGTGGGCGAATGCCTCGTACCAGCTAGGCCTTCGCATTACCGATGCATTTGCCAAGTATGGCTGGACTACCGCGATTCGCGGTGTCGAGGGTGGCGGCAAGGTCGAAGGCATGACAGCCCACACGTTCAAAACGGATGAAGGTGATATCGCTCTCAAATGCCCGACCGAAGTCACCATCACGGACCGACGCGAAAAAGAACTCAATGATCTCGGCTTCATCGCAGTCGTCAATTCCAAGGGTTCCAACTTTGCAGCGTTTTTTGGCGGACAAACGGTCAACAAACCCAAGCTTTACAACAAGGACAATGCGAATGCCAATGCGCAGCTGTCGGCGCGACTGCCCTATATGCTCGCCGCCTCCCGTTTTGCGCACTACATCAAAGTGATCGTGCGCGACAAAATCGGCAGCTTCCAGACCAAGGCATCGGTTGAAGCCTTCCTCAACACCTGGATCGCCGACTATATCTGTCTGGATGAATCCGCACCTCAGGCAACCAAGGCCCGGCTGCCGCTGGCCAGTGCCCGTGTCGATGTCAAGGAAGTGCCCGGCAAACCCGGCGCCTACACGGCCATTGTTTTTGTACGGCCGCACTTCCAGATGGAAGAGCTGACCGCGTCGATTCGGATGGTGGCGGAATTGCCGGCACCTGCTGGCTGATCCGCCTGACCCTCGACCACGACTCACTTACAGACCAGTCACCACGGAGTGATCTATGAATACGCCAGGAATCGCCAGAACCAACACCTTTAACACCGGACTGTCCTCGTCTAAGAGCATGGGTGATATCTATACGCTGAAGATCGAGGACGTGAAGGGCAACATGCTGCTCTCCGGTCCGGCCGAGTCGAGCATGATGATTGCCAACTGGAGTCTTGCCGTTGACTTGCCCGTCGATATGAACGTCGCCAACTCGAACCGCACCACCGGCCGCGCCCGTTTTCAGGAAATGGAATTCACCAAAGCAGTCGACATGGCCACACCGGTGCTCTACGCAGCATGCTCCGCTGGCACCGACCTGAAGACAGCGACCCTCGAGGTCTATCGCACCGCGAACGCGACCAATCTGCTGGTACTGAAAATCGCGCTGTCCGAACCGATCATTTCGCAGATCGCCACCGGCGGCTATGGCGATGGCCAGATCCCCATGGATAAATTCACGATCAATTTCACCAAGATCACCATGGAGTATGTCCAGCAGGGACTGGACGGCAACAGCCCGGGCAAGACGTCCTTCGGCTGGGATCTGTCAACCAACGTGGCGGCCTGATCGCCACGCGCGATCGCGGGCCCGCCGCAAGGTGAATCCACATGTCGCGCCTGATTCCCGGTGGGGCCATCCCGCTGTTCGACAAACTCGATCAGCGCCTCACCGCAGCCGCGAATGAAACCGACCAGGTGCTCTCGGCGGATGGGCTCGAAGCCTCCGTCGCGCGCGAGCTCTCGCGCCTGACCAATTCACGCTCCCGTATTCCGCTGTCCGAATTTCAGGACGCCAAGCTGACCGTACTGGATTACGGCATCCCCGACACCCTTGCCCGCTCGGCACTCAGCGAGCGCGACAAAACGGTGATCAGTGCAGCGCTGGAACGTGCCATCAGCGTATTCGAACCCCGGCTCACGCAGGTCGAGGTCACCGTCCTGCCCGGTGCGCCGGGCAAGACGGTCGCGCGCTATCTGATCGCGGCCAATCTGCGGATAGCGCACACCGTCAGACGCATCAACTTTCGCATTGACACCGGCGAGGTCGCTGGCGTCCATCCTGCGGTGGAGGCAGCCTGATGGATACCCGTACCTCGGACAATGAACTGCTCGATTACTACATGCGCGAGCTGTCGTATCTGCGCGAACAGGGACAGGATTTTTCTCGTCGCTATCCGAAAGTCGCCTCGCGACTTGATTTTCATGGCACCGAATCACAAGATCCGCATACCGAGCGACTGATCGAGTCGGTGGCATTTCTGTCAGGCCGTGTGCGGCGCGACATTGAAGCGGAATTTCCGCAAGTCGCCAGCTCGTTGCTTGAAAATCTCTGCCCTTCCCTGCTGGCACCCATACCGTCCATGGTGGTCATGCAAATGGCACTCGATGAGGCTCAGGGCAAGGTCACTGCAGGCTTGCAGATTCCGCGTCACACCGCACTCGTGGCCGATGCCGATAGCGGTGAAGAAGTTCGCTTCCGCTCGGCCTGGGACCTGACGCTGTGGCCCTTGTCGATTGACGAAGCACAGATTGATGACGAAGGTCGTCTCCTGATCAGCGTGGTGGCACAGGACGGCATTGATCTGTCCGAGCTTGACATCGACACCTTGCGCATTCATCTCTCCGGTGACTGGGGAACCGTCGCAACGCTCTACGAAAGTCTGGCGACCCGCATTCGGGGTATCGACATTCAATGCGATGATGCGCGCTCCCGTCGGCTGCCCGCCAGTGCCTGCCAGCGCGTGGGATTCGACGCAGCCCATGCGGTATTGCCACAAGCGCCCGGTGCGCATCCTGCTTACGGCCTGCTGCAGGAATACTTTGCATTTCCGGCGAAATTTCACTTCTTTGATATTCATGGCTTGCGCGCGCAGCGGCTGAGCGGCCAGCGCTGCACACTCAGGATCGATATCGGCGGTGTATCGCGCAAGCTGCGCCAGATCTCTGCCGCACATTTCAAGCTGGGCTGTGTGGTGGCGGTCAATCTCTTCCCTCGCACTTCCGAGCCGATCCCTATCGATCATCGGCAGCATGAGCACATGCTGGTGGGTGACCGGGCACGCGAGGCCTTCACCGAAATTCACACGATCGAACAAGTCACCGCCTCTGATCCGGGCTCTGACAGGCCGCAGCGTATTCCACAGTTTTCATCGCTGGATCATTTCAGCGATCGCCACGAAGGTGTGTACTGGGCCTCCCGGCGCGAGCGCAGTTTGCGCAAAGACATCTCCGGCTCGGACATGTACTTGTCCTTCGTTGATCAGCGCAATATGCGCAGCGCGCCATCGGCACCGATTGTCTATGCGCGTACGCTCTGTACCAATCGTGGTCTGGCCGAGCAAATTACGACCCAAACCCGCATCAAAGGCGAAGGCGTCTCCAATGGTCTGCAAATTCGCTGCGTCACCGAACCCTCGCGTCAGCGTCATCCGCCACTGGGCAGTGACACGGTCTGGCGTCTGGCCTCATTACTCACACTGAACCATCACTCGCTGGTGAGCGGCGCGACCGGTCGGGATCGGCTGCGCGAAATGCTGTCGCTGTTTGCCTCCGATCAGAACCGCGATCTGGAACAAATTCGCGGTATCACGCATCTGCAGTCCCGCCCGGTCACCCGGCAAATCGGACATGAAGCCTGGCGCGGTCACTGCCGTGGCACGGCGGTGCGCCTTGAACTGGAACCCGAGGCTTTCGTGGGTTCTTCGGCCATCCTGTTTTCGGCGGTGCTGGCACATTTCTTTGCGCTGTACACCACCGTTAATTCATTTGTCGAACTGGGCGTCTGGCGCGGTGACGAATGTCTCGTGCAATGGAAGCCGATGGCGGGCGCAGAGGAGTTGGTGTAAATGAACACGCACGCATCCGAGCTACCGCTTGCCGAGCGCCTGCTCAATGCACCGCACGGCTTTGATTTGTTTCAGGCCATCAGTCTGCTCGAACGCGAAGGTGTGGCCGAAGGTCGGGTAGAAATCGGTGCCAGCGGCGGTCCCGAGGCAGTACGACTCAAAAGCCACGTGTCGCTCAGCTTCGAAGCCAGTGACGTGCGCCACATTGCGCGCGGCGCAGCGACTGGCGAAGCCTTTACGCTCTCCACACCGGTGCTGTCCCTGTCCGGTGAGGGCGGCCCCCTGCCCACCGCGTTTACCGAGCTTCTGCTGGAACGAAACGCCATCAAGGATTTTGCGACATCGGATTTTCTGGACATCATTCAGCACCGCTTGTTGTCCCTGTTTTATCTCAATCGCAAACGCCGGCGGCTGGGGCTCGGTTGGGCGTCGCCGCAGGCCTCCACCCTGGCGCGCAGTACCGGCTATTTGTGCGGCCAAGATGTCGGCAATCCCGATCGCCAAACGCATACCCCCTGGCTGCGTCATGCCGGACTGATCGCCGGCGCGCCGCGCTCGATGTCCGCCCTGTGCGCCTTGCTGGCCGATCGTTACGCCATCCGCTTTCAGGGGGAGCAATTCGTCGGTGGCTGGCAGCGACTCGAGCAGGACGAGCTGACCCAGCTGGGACATCCGCAGCAATCGCCTCAACTCGGCCGAACCGCTTTGCTTGGACGCCGCATCTGGGATCAGGCGGCTGCCATTCGCTTGCACGCCGATGATCAGCCCGCAGACCGGGTGATGGACTTGCTACCCGGTGGCAGCGACCATGATGATTTCAAAACCACGGTACGCGCCTTCATTCCCTCAGCGCTGCGGGTGGAAGTCTTGCTCACGCCGCAAGCCGATACGTTGCCGGCCGGCCGCTTGTCGGCACAATCCTCGCCGCGACTGGGCTGGAATGCCTGGATGGGCGACTCCGGTGATGCCAGCGAGCGCAGCACGCCCGTGCCTGCGCGCTTTGCATTTGAATGCGCAGGCCATGAGCACTGAACTGCGCACCCTCATTCTTCGCCTCAATGGCGACACGCGCGCCGCGCTTGAGCGCGCTGCCGAGCTGTGCGCCAAGAACACGCATTTCAGCGTCGATCCCGAGCACTTGCTGATGGAAATGCTGCGCGATCCTGCGGGCGAACTGACGATGCTGCTCAACAGCTTTCGTATTTCACCCGAGCGCACCCAAGAGCAATTGCAGGCTGCACTGGATCGGCTAAAGCGCGGCAACGGGCGCACGCCCGTGCTCTCGGAATATCTGCCGCCGCTGCTGGAACAATCGTGGGTGGTGGCTTCCATGGTGCTCGGCGAGCAGCAAGTCAATGCCGGCTGCGTGCTGCTGGCAGCGCTGGAATCGGACACGATGCGCGGCCTGTTGCTGGAATCTGCCCCCAACCTGTTGCAGATTGCGCGTGACACCCTGCGTGCGCAATTGCCTGCATTGGCGGGCACATCGCCCGCACAGGCATCAGCCCCGGCCAACCGTGCCACGCAGGCAGCATCCAAACCAGCGATGGCCTCAAACACACCGGCGCTGGATCAGTACACCATCGATCTCACCGCACAGGCCGCCAGCGGCCTGCTGGATCCTGTCTACGGTCGCGACAGTGAAGTGCGACAAATCGCCGAAGTGCTGATGCGTCGGCGGCAAAACAATCCCATCCTGACGGGTGAAGCGGGCGTCGGCAAGACCGCCGTGGTCGAAGGGCTGGCGCAAAAAATTGCCAGCGGTGATGTACCGCCGGCACTTAAAAACATCGTGATCCGCGCACTCGATCTGGGTCTGCTGCAAGCCGGTGCCGGCATGCGCGGCGAATTCGAGCATCGTCTTCAGCAAGTCATTGCCGAAGTCAAAGCCTCGGTCAAACCCGTGGTCTTGTTTGTGGATGAGGCGCATCAGCTGATCGGCAGCGCCGGGCACGGTGACGCCGCCAACCTGCTCAAGCCGGCGCTGGCACGCGGCGAGCTGCGCACCATCGCCGCGACCACCTGGGCCGAGTACAAACAAAGCATCGAACGTGACCCGGCACTGACTCGGCGCTTTCAGGTGATCAAAGTCGATGAGCCGTCCGAGACGGTGGCCGTGGGCATGTTGCGCGGTATTGTTGGCAAGCTCGAGCAGCATCATCAGGTACAGATTCTCGATGAAGCCGTGCGCGATGCAGTGCATCTGTCGCACCGCTATCTTCGGTCACGCCAGCTGCCCGACAAAGCCATCAGCATTCTGGATACGGCCTGCGCACGGGTGGCGCAAAGTCAGGCCGCTCTGCCCGCGGTCATGGAAGCACTGCGCCGCGAGATCGGAGACACCGAGCATCAGCGCCGTCTGTATCAGCGCGACAGGAACACCGACGACAATCATGCGGCGGCGATTGCCGAGTGCGATTCGGCATTGGCAGCAATGCGCGTGCGCTTTGCAGAATTCGAACAGCGGTTGCAGTCAGAACGTCAGCAAGTCGCGCATCTTCAGGCGCTGCGCACCGAGCTGCAGCAGCAGCCCGACACACCCGCACCCTCCGCGAATCTGATCGCTCTGGAAACCCAACTCAAAGCCCTGCAAGGCGAGCAACCACTGGTACACGATGCCGTCAATCGTCGCGTGATTGCCGAAGTGCTGTCCGACTGGACCGGTATTCCGCTGGGTCGCATGCTCGACGATGAGCAACAGGCTGTTTTGCATTTGCATGAGCGGCTGCAGGAACGCATCATCGGACAGGATCAGGCGCTCGATGCGATTGCCCGCCGCGTACGCAGCTATCGCGCCGGACTGGATGATCCGATCAAGCCGGTGGGCGTGTTCCTGCTGGTCGGCCCCAGCGGTGTCGGTAAAACGGAAACTGCCTGTCAGCTGGCCGATCTGTTGTACGGCGGTCAGCAGAACATGATCACGGTGAATATGTCCGAGTATCAGGAAGCACACTCCGTCTCGGGCCTGAAAGGCGCGCCGCCCGGTTATGTCGGTTATGGCAAGGGCGGGGTATTGACCGAAGCCGTACGCCGGCAGCCATACAGCCTGATTCTGCTCGACGAGATGGAAAAAGCGCATCCGGATGTGCTGGAGCTGTTTTATCAGGTCTTCGACAAAGGCACGATGGACGATGCAGAAGGTACCCGCATTGATTTCCGCAACACACTGATCCTGCTGACATCCAATGCAGCACAAGATGTGGTGGTCGAGACCTGCCGTCAGCAGCCAGACGCGAGCCTTGAATCCATGACCGCTGCGCTGCGTCCAGCCCTGCTGCGTCAATTTCCTTCGGCATTTCTGGGTCGGGTCATTCTGGTACCTTACCGGCCGATCGCAGATACCCAACTGCGCACCATTGTGGATATCAAACTCTCGCAACTGGCCGCACGCATCTTGCAAAATCACGGTGCTCGTTTTATCTGGCATGACGCAGTCGTTGATGCCATCGTCGCGCGTTGTCACGAAGTCGAAAGCGGTGCACGCAATATCGATCACATCGTCACGCAAACCCTGCTGCCCGAGCTGGCCTCGCAGGTGTTGCAGCATATCGCTGACAGCCGCGCATTCGACGAAGTCGTGTTATCGCTCGATAGCCGTCTCGACTTCCAGTTTGTCCTGCATGACAAGGCGTCAGCGCCATGAGAACCGGCTTCCAACAGGATCAGGCACTGCTGTCAGTCAGCTCTGCGTTTGGCGCCAACGTACTGCTGCTGGAAGAGTTTTCGGGTACCGAGTCGCTGTCCCAGACCTTTGAATTTCATCTATCGATGAAATCCTCGCAGATTGCGCTGGACCCCAACACCATCATTGGTACGGTGGCGACGGTCACGGTAAAACACAGCAATGGCATGACGCGCAACTTCAGCGGTGTCATTCGTCGCTTCACGCAGGCCGGCATGGATGCCGACTTTGCTTTTTACAGCGCAGAGTTGGTACCCGCGCTGTGGCTGCTGTCGCTCTCGTGCGACCGCATGATTTTTCAGAACAAAAGCGTGGTGCAGATCGTCGAGGCTGTTCTGGGTGCGCATGGTGTCAGCTTCGAGAAAAAACTCAAGGGCACGTATACCCCACTCGACTATTGCGTTCAGTATGATGAAACGCCGCTGGATTTCATCATGCGACTGATGGCGCAAGAGGGCATTTTTTACTACTTCAGCTTCAGCGGCTCAACCCACACGCTGGTGCTGGCTGATGATCCGAGTGCATTTGCCGATTGCGAGCAATCGACGCTTGTTCTGCGTGGGCGCAGCGACAGTCACAACTGGCCCGATAGCGTGCTGCGCTTCGAGGCCAGCGATCAACTGGTCACACAGACTTTTACTGGTGCGGATTATGACTATCCCGCGCCCAGCACCGCCCTGATGGCCAATGCCGCTGGCACCAAGGGACGCGGTACCTTCTATGACTATCCACATCTGCGGCAGACACTCGATGCCGGCAAAAAAATTCTGGGTGTGCGAGTCCAGGCCAGTCAGGTTGATGCATCTACCGTGCAGGGCGAAAGCGTCTGCAACAGCTTGCATGCAGGTGGTGCATTCACGCTCACGGCGCATCCGAACAGCAAGCTCAATCTGCGCTATGCACTGCGCCGGATCACGCACCGGGCCACACCTTCAACCTACACCAATCATTTCGAAGCATTTGCGGCATCAGTCACATTTCGCCCGCCTCGCACCGTACCGCAACCGGTGGTGCCCGGCAGCCATTCTGCGGTGGTCGTGGGGCCGAGTGGCGAAGAAATATGGACCGATACCCTGGGTCGGGTGAAAGTGAAATTTCACTGGGATCACTCGGACACGAAAAACGACACGTCCTCATGCTGGGTGCGCGTGTCTCAAACCTGGGCCGGCAATGGCTGGGGCAGTCTGTTCATTCCGCGCATAGGACAAGAGGTCATCATCAACTACCTCGATGGCAATCCGGACCGACCCATCATCACCGGATGCGTCTATAACGGTGAGCGCGCCACGCCTGTCGATCTACCCAAAATGCAAACGCAAAGTGTCTTGCGTTCCCGCCCGACCAAAACCGGCAATGGCATTTCGAAGACCACTGCGATTGAAGCGGGCCGCATGCATGGCAATGAAATTCGCTTCGAAGATAAAAAAGGGGATGAGGAGTTATATTTTCATGCCGAGCGCGATCTGAAAATTGATGTGGAAGATGATCTGGAGACGACGCTGTATGGCGGCTCGGAAGAACATCTGATCAAAAAAGGCGATCGGACGATTGAAGTCACCCAGGGCAATGAATCACACACCGTTGGCGGCACAAGGGATGTCGCCGTGACGGGTGATGAGACCCATGAGAACACGGGCAATTTTTCTCACAAGGTCGAAAAAGACTACACGCTGGAAGTCACGAAGGACATGCTGCAAACGATCAAAGGAAAATCAACCCTCAAGATCACGGGTGATCTGCTCATTGATGTGACGGGCAGCATTACCTTCAAATCGGGCACAACGGTCTCACTGACCTCAGGCACCGCCACCACGATCAAGGCGGGTACCGCGCTCACGAGCGAGGCAGGGACTTCATTTGGCATCAAGGCAGGCACTGATCTGAAAGCCGAGGCCTTGTCGATCGCCGGCAAAGCCTCCGCGTCGGCCGAGATTAATGGTGGCGGCATGCTGACCCTCAAGGGCGGCATGGTGAAAATCAATTGAAAACCTGCAGATCATGAGCGACGACATTCTCCCTACCTCTCCGACCGAAGCGGTGCGCATCGTGGGCGACGATGGTGGCTTGCTGCAGTCCGTGAGCATGCGCAGCGGGCAGTTGCATGGCCCGACCGAGAGTTATGACGAATACGGTCGTCTGCTGCAGCGCGCTGCCTACAGCGACGGGCAGCGTCACGGCAGCAGCGAATATCACTTCAATGATCGTCTGCAGATGAAGCAGCAGTATGAGCAAGGTCAGGCACACGGTGTAACCACCGTGTACGACAGCGCCGGCCATGTCGCTGCAGAGCTGAATTATGTGAAAGGTTTGCTGCAGGGCGAGGCCCGCTATTACACGCACGGTCGTCTCATTCGACGGGCGCAGTACAAAGACGGCAAGCTCGACGGTGTGACGGAAGACCTGACCAGCGATGGTACGGTGATTCAGCGCACCACCTACAAGGACAATACGCTGCACGGCCCGATGATCCGCTACTGGACCAATGGGCAGGTGATGGAGCGCAGCAGTTTTGACAAAGGACTGAGTGTGGGTAATGCGGCGCGCTTTGATCAGAACGGTAAACCGCAAGGTGGCGAAGCGCCGCGCATGGCGGAACGGTTCGAAAAACTGTTCAGGGGGAGCTGATGGGCAAACTGGTTTGTTCTGGCGCGATGTTGAAATGCTCGTTCGGTATGGCACCGGGGACGCTGAATGTACTGCCGCTCAATTGCGTCATGTCGGGCGCGCCATCGGCCAACATCATGGATAACGTACCCATGATGAACATCATGCCCTTCGGTATGTGTCAGTCCATGGCCAATCCGATGGTCGCTGCAGCGACCGCAGCAGCGCTGGGTGTGCTGACCCCCATGCCTTGCATACCCATGACGGTCGCACCCTGGGTGCCCGGTTCACCCACCGTACAGATTGCCAATATGCCTGCGCTGAATGATGGCTCCAAGCTGCTGTGCAATTGGGGCGGTTCGATCGAGGTATCGATGCCCGGCCAAATGACGGTGGAGGTCGCATGAAAGTCACGCTGCTGATGACGCCGCGTCTGGTGATGATTTGCACCGTGTGCTCGGTGCTGCTGGTGGCGCTCCTGATCATGCTCGGCTTTGAGCTGGGTCATCAATCGGCCAAGGCAGATTACGACGCCAGGATGCAAGCCACTGCTGAGAACAAGAGTGCCGTCGGTTATTCACCGGTCGTGCTGCCCACGGCCAGTTCGGTGATGTACAACGCGACGGCGCCGGGGAAAGGTAAATAACGATGGCTGCTGCGTCATCCCGCTGGCTCACCTGGCTGCTGCTCATGCTGATTCTGGGCGGCTGCAGCACAGTGAAAAGTACCCTGTTTCCGCCGGGCGTAAAGCCGGAGTGGGATCGGGTATCGCTGACGACGACCGCAGGCTCGAACAAGGATTTTCCGGTGGCGGTCGACATCGTACTGGTCATGGATGAAGCGCTGGCAAGAAAAATCGCCGTCATGAAAGCCAGCGACTGGTTTGCTTTACGTGCCGGTCTGATCAAGGCCAATCCTGGCGATCTGGATATCGAAAGTCTCGAGCTGGTACCGGGCGCAACGATCACCTTGCCCGGCAAGCGGTTTGCGGAGAAACGGGTATTCCTGGCCGTGATCATGGCGGACTATCTCACTTCAGGTGAACACAATGTGCGGGTCGATACCTTCAAAGGCAAGCTCAGCGTTGAATTGGGTGCGACCGAATTTTCGGTCAGCGCTTCGGAGAAATAAATAAATGATCAGATCTCGTTCTATGGAGCAAACGCATGAAATGTCCTGATCGCATTCAGTGGCATGAGGGCATGCTGCTCTCGCCACAGCATTTTCAGCTGGAATCCGCGCGTATTGATGCGCTCATCGCCTGGCACACGCTCACGGGTACGCCGTACGCATGGGGTGTGAAGCGCCTGAAATTCGATCTGGCGCTGCTGGCCTCGGGTACCGTGCGCATATTGGAACTGGAAGCCATTCTGCCGGATGGCACTGCCATTGCGCTCTCGCCTGACGATACACAGGCGATTGATCTGTCCATCCGAACCGATTCGATCAAGGAAGCACTGTCGCAGGGACCACAAACCATCTGGCTGTGTTTGCCGGTGTCACGCAATATGAAAATGCCCGAAATGGCGCCGCGTTTTCTGTCGGTGAAAACCGATCCGGTCGAAGATGAAGTCTCCGATGCTGCACCCGCCGACATTCCGCGCCTGATACCCAACCTATCGCTCGCCATCGGCGACGCACCGCCCGCGCTGATGGTCAGCATGGCCATGGGTGGCGTGCTCGAAGATGATGGCGTCATCAAGCTTGATGGCACGCTGCCGGCACTGCTTGATTTACATGCCGTGCCCGAGCTGCTGGAGCAGTTCAGCGAGATGGTGCATCTGCTGCGCAGCAAAGCGGCCTTTGTCGCAAGGCAGGCCGCCGGCGTCTCGGTGGCCGAGCAACGTGCCGAGCGGCTGGTGTTGTTGCAGCGACTTTCCTGCATGGTGCCCGCCCTGCCGGTGCTGGAGGCGCATTTGCAGAGTCCGGTCATTTCACCCTATCCGCTCTACCTTGCCCTGTGCAATCTGCTGGGCCCGCTGTCGCTGCTGCGGCCGGGCGCACTGCCGATCACGCCGCCCCCTTACGATCATGCCCAACCGCACCGTTCGCTGCTGCCACTGCTCAAGGAATTGAGCGACAACTTGTCGGAGGTCAGCCAGGATTATCGTGAGATCAATCTGGCGTGGGTAAACGGCGCCTATGAGCTGGTGCTGCGGCCCGAGTGGATCAGCAAACGCCTCGTTATCGGTGTCAAGGGTGCAAAACCCGCCGAGATCGAGCGATGGATGGACACCGCGGTGATCGGACCGGCGCATGTGTTTTCCGAGCTGCGCGAAAAACGCGTGTTGGGCTACCGACGCGCACGGATCACCGCAGCGCCGGAGATGCAATTGCGCAGCCTGCCGGATGTGATGCTCTATGAAATCCTGCCCGGGCCAGAGTTGAGTCAGGCCGACAGTCGACTGGTGATGGGTCCCTCGGGCGGCGCCGCCAGCACGAGCCGACCCGCCAGCATCGCGCTGTTCATTCATACCCAAGGATATTGAGGTCTGCATCCATGGGTAAGCTCACTCTTCCAAACCGCGCACCAACGCCTGCGATCACGACGCTGATCCCAACGTCGGCAGCCGAGCCATGGACACAAACGACAACGGCAGCGAGCATGCCGACCGATTCCTTGTTGCTGCGACAGTTGCGGCTGTTTGTTGCCGAGGTGTTGCGCCTTATCGAGAGCTACGACAACCACCGTATCGGTTCGGATGACGAGTCGTCCCGTGCGCGCGCCGCTGCCGAGGAAGTTTGCAACACACTGGCGCGGGAGATTGACACGCAAATCATGGAAATATCGCGGATAGGCACGCCAGCCGATCGCTCTGCCGTAGAAGAATTGCGCTACCTGAAAGCCGCCATTGCGGACGAATTTTTGCTGTCTCGACCGTGGCCCGGCCAAGCACGATTTACCGAGACCCTGGTTGAAGCCCGCCTGTTTGGCAGCAGCGTCTCCGGTGACAAGATATTCGAACAAATTGATGCACTGCTCGCCGAAACCAGTGGCCCGCCACCACAAATGGCGCCGCTCTATCTGTTCGCGATTGCGATTGGCTTCGAAGGCCGCTATCGCGGCGATCAGGCTCATCATCATCTGCAACCTTTGCGTGACGCGCTCTTCCGAAAAATTTATCGTCGCGAGCCTGCACTCGCTCCCGGATTGGCAAGCCAGCCTGCCAACGCCGACCGCGTACTCTCGGCACAGGCCTATCGCTATCCGCTCTCGCACATCGTGCCGGTACGTTTTTTTCGTTTCAGCCGAGGCTTTGTCGGCTTCATCGGTGTGATGCTGCTCCTGCTGATCCTGTCTCAGGTGTTATGGCGGGTCACCTCGGCGCCTGTGCGCAAGGCACTGGAGCCCGCGGCGCCAACGCGCTTGCAGCAAACCGTTCCGAATGAGGGCGATCGTGGATAACAGTTTCTCCATCGTCTGGATCGCGGTGCTGCTGGTCACCATACTGACCGTGCTCATCGTCGCACTGCGCTACGGGATTGATCGCTCGAGCGACAAGGCAGGTGCGCGCCGGATCGCTCTGGATATCGGCCGACTGCGCTCATCCTTCCGCGCCGCGACTCGCAAGATCGAAGCCAATATTGTCAGTCATGACAAACGCTATGACATTCCCTGGGTCGTGCTGCTGCATGATGGCAGCAATGACGCACGGCCTGCCATTGAAGCCTGCGGCCTGTCGCAAGCCTTGCTGAGCGAAATCGAGGTACCCACCGAGGATGCGCCACGCTGGCATTTGTTTGATCGGGGCGTCGTCGTTGAAATGAGCGCGGATCAGCTCGATGACCCGAGCGGTGCCGATGCCCAGGAAAAACGCTGGGAAGAATTCGTCGCGCTATGCGGCAAGTACCGGCCTCAGCGACCACTCGACTCCATGATCGTATCGGTCTCTGCGAGCCTGCTGCTGGATCGCACACCCGAAGGCCGGGAACGTCTGCGCGAACGCGCTGACGCCATCAGCCGCCGGATCTGGATTGCCCAAAATCGCTATGCGATGCGCTTTGCCGTGTATGTCGTCATTTCCGGTGCCGAGGATCTACCCGGGTTCGACGCACTGGCCTGGTCGCTGCCCGAAGCACTGTGCCACAGCATGCTGGGCTGGTCGTCGCCTTATCAGCCAGCGGCGATGTATCAATCCAACTGGGTCACACAAGCCTTTGATCAGATCGAGCAGGATGTGGCCGACATCAGCGCCGAGCTGTTTGCCTCCAATGCCGATGTACCCGCATCGGCAGCCGTGTTTCTTTTGCCCTCACGCATTGCGGCATTGCGTGCGGGTGCCGCGGATTATCTGCAAGGCCTGATGCAACCCAATGCCTTTCACGATCCGTTCTTCTTGCGCGGCATTTATTTGAGCGGTAACGGTCATCAGCCGTTGTTCCTGCGCGATTTGCTTGATGAAAAAGTATTTGCCGAATTCGGACTGTCTCGCGCCGCCCATGCACAAAAATTATCACGACCCTTGCTGGGCCGGGTGTTCCGGTGGGTGGCGGTGGGTATTCCCTTGATCTTTGGCTTGGGCATCGTGATCAGTAACATACAGCTCAATCGTACCCTGCCTTTCCTGGCCGATGGTCTTGAAGGACTGAACCGCGACAGAGCCTACCGCACCGATGCCAGCAACAAGGGGGAGCGTATCGACTTCGAGTGGTATCGCAAGACTGCACTGTCACTGATGATTGGGCTTGAGCAGTTGCAATCAAAGCGCGTCACAAAAAACATGAGTATTTATGACGGGACGCTGCATCTGCTTGATGATGTGCGCTCTGGTGCGACCGGCCTTCTCAATCCCTTCATGCCAGGCTCATGGCCCATGTTCGATGATTTGCTCATGCGCGCCTATAAACGTATCGAACAGGACTTTGCCGAGCTGGGGCTGCAGACCATACAACATGCGATTTATCGACGTACGACCGAGCTGACGAATGCGCCGAGCAATCCGACGACGTACATGCTCTCGGGTGGCGCATCGGATTGTGATCCGCCCGTTTATAAAACTACGGTGACTGCCGGCACACTGCACAGTTCGATGGTCGTGGAAAATCTGAGTGAGTTTAGTGTGTTGTCAAATTATGCTCAGGAAATTAATCGCTTGAGCTTTGACGTGGGAGCCATCCAAAGACTCAAATCGTTGCATCGAGACAGCCAGCGGGAATTGCGCATGCTCGTGCTTGATACCCTGGGTGCGGAATTGCCGGGCGACCTGCACGGCAGTCTCACCTTGTTTCGCACTGCCACTGCGAGAGAAACTTCGCTGATTGATCAGCAGGCGATTGAGCGTGCTACGCAGTGCAGTTTTGTGAAAGGTATGGAGGCACTCAACCGCAAGCTGTTCATCGACAACCCGCTGATACGCAGCGAAGAACGAATTCAGTCCACACTCGGTACCGTAACAAATTTATTTGATGGTCAGGTTGATCCAAGCAGTGCAGAAATGATCGCAGCGTATAAGGAACTATTCGAAGCGCTACTGGAACAAAAAACTTTGCTCGCCCAGGGGCATGGCGGCTGGATGGCGAATGACACACTTAATCTTGGTGAGTCATATGAAAAAATGCTGCAGCAATTTGCCGACAACAAACTGATCGGTACCGACTTGGTGGAGCAGATACGCCGCAAACAACGTCAGGAGCATGCACGGCTACGACAGCGCTATATCTCGCTGTTTGGCGATGGCAGTGACATTATTGTCGCTGGCAACGGCAAGCTGACTCAATCAAAAACCCGGCAGGCCATACTGCCAGCGATCGAGCATTTTCTGAGCCAGCCCTTCATGACACCTGCGATCGGCGACGCGCTGGTCGTTACGCAACGCGGTACCCTGCTGCGTTGGGATAATGAGCAACTGACCAAAGCGGTCCGATTCGGAGAAAGTCATAAAAAATTCATCGTCGATGAATTACCCAAATTCCCGGCCGACATGCAAGAAAGCGTCAGCAGTGTCATCGATTTCCAGCATGCCTTGCGTCTGGTTGATTTAATCAGCCGCGCCTACAGCCCCATCGATGCCGAGGAATTGCGCAACAACACGGCAGCAGTATCCCTGGCGTCATTCGAGCTCACCAGCGGTCATGTCAAACGACTGATCGCCCTACTGAAAGATCTGGGTCAGGATACCGAGTCACGGACGCTGCAGACCATACTGAGCAATGATGCCAGTGCACGCTTGCAGATGCTTAACAAGGAGTTGCTGGATGAGCGGCCTTATCAGATTGTCGATGAGACGGACGATGGCAAGGTGGATCAGCGCTCCGTACTGAATTTGTTTTCGGGTGGAGATGTGCCTGAATATCTGAATCAGCAGCTCATCAGAATGCAATCTTTGTCGGCTCAGGTGCAGGTACTTCGAGGCACACTGCCCGCCGAGATACGCAACAACGCCGAGACGGTGCGATGGACCAGTATCCACCGAGAGCTCGATCTTTATGCAGCCAAGGACCCGAAAGGCAGTCTCATCAAGCTGGAGCGTTTCATGATCGAACTCGGTCGTGAGCTTGATGGCAACGCCTGTCTGGGTGTACTCAAGGCCAATGAACCACCCAAACGCCCCAATAATTATTTCGCTGATCGTCATGTGGAATTGCACAAGGCAATCACGCGCCGCTGTTTGTTGCTGGATCGCCGATCCTTCACTGAGCAATGGACCGGCTTTGCCAATGAATTCAATCGATTGCTCAAAGGCCGTCGGCCTTTCATCGGCAATCGCAGCGGGATCAAAGCCAGCGAGTACGCCGCCATCAGTGCAGCGGATCTGTCGGAGACGGCCGCTTTGCTGGCGCGACTGCCTATTGTGTCACCGGAAGTCTTCGCACGCAATAATGTGCCTGAAGGATCGATTGGACCGATTCGGGACTTCGCCACGCAGCTGCTGCAGGTACGACAGCTACTGGCGCCCCTGTTCCCGGCTGATGCTGCGCAACTGGCTGCCTACGATGTGAGCTTGCGTTTCCGCACGAATGTGAACGCCGAAATCGACGGCAACAAGATTATCGATTGGACGATCACGATAGGTGACCAGACGCTGAAACTTCGCGATCCGCCGCGAGCGCTGCGCTGGAGAGCAGGTGACTCCATCCGGCTGACACTGCGATTTGCCAGTGACGCGACACTGATACCTCGCGCCGACCCGGACAATGCGCATCTGGAAGTCAGTCGCAAGCAGGCCGTGTTCCGTTTCGATGGCCCATGGGCGCTGCTCGACATGGTGCAGTTACTGCGTGTTGCCGAAGCCTCGGATGCACGCAGCTCCGCATTGAAATTCGATATACCGGTGCAAAGCGACGGCAAAGAGCCCACGCCTCGCGCAAAACCCGTGCGTATCTTTGTTGGTGTCACACTGTCCGAGCCGGGCAAGACCGCGCCCTTGTCCTGGCCTGCGGTATTCCCCGAACGCGCACCCTTGGTAGAGCGATGATGGCCGACGAATCTCTGGAAGAACTCGTGCAACAACTGCTGGCGCCGCTGGCTGGCGCCGAGCCTGCGGGGCGATGGATGCGCTACGAGCGCACCTTCACCGACATCGCCCGCCTGCGCGAAGAAGACAATCCTCTGCTGCCCATGGGCGAATGGGAAAGACCGCTGGTGAAAGCAGACTGGCGCAAAGTCGCGCAGGCTTGCATCCAGCTGCTGGATCAGGAAACCAAGGATTTTCAGGTAGCCGCGTGGTTGTGCGATGCGTGGACACGGACTTCGGGTCTGGCGGGTCTGCATGCCGGACTGAATCTGATGACCGGTCTGGCTGAACGCTACTGGACTTCGGCCTGGCCTGCCATGGAGGAGGAGGATCCGGAACGTCGCGTCGCTCCCTTTGTGTGGATGAACACAAACCTGCCTTTGACACTCAGACTGAGTACCCTGCTGCTACGACCTGTATTACATCGCGAAACGCCGATCACGCTGCTCGACTGGGAACGCGCGCCAAGTGCCGATGATGCCAAGACGCAGGCCGGCGAGCAGCGCAACCGCCGCGAAATACGCGAGAGCGTCAAACGAGTCGATGGCGAATGGCTTGAAGCCATTAATCTGCAATCCGATCAGGCACTGGCGACCCTCGCAAGACTGTCCCATTTACTGGACACGCAATTGACCACGGCCTCGCCCTCACTGTCCAAACTTGCCGATGCCATCGCCAGTTTGCAGCAAGCGGCACAAAGCCTGCTGAAAGAATTACCGCCGGCGGCAGAAACCGTGCAAGGGGTGCGCAGCACGGATGTCGACACAGGCGTCGCATCAGACAGTACGCAGGCATCAAACCAGGATCACGAACCAGCGAGAATGACGACGGCAAGTTCAGACATAAATTTTGGCATCACTGCCATTGCGGATCGCGAGCAGGCCTTTGCAGCGCTGCTATCGATTGCAGCCTTCCTGCACCGCACTGAACCGCACAGCCCGACACCGTACCTGATACAGCGCGCCGTCGACTTGGGTCAACTGAGTCTGCCGGACATGATTCGCGATGTCAGCGCCTCTGCTGGCTCACTCGACAAATTTTTTGAGTTACTGGGCATTACACCACCTGGCTGAAACACAGACCTGCATCAATGCAAGTCCGGTCACTGCTGAACCATGCTGACTGATTTGACTTCCTCTTCGCCATCGCGCGTTTAGGTTTTCCCCGTTCGTTTTCCCTATCCTTGCACGCGCTCATGCGAGGTAGCGACTGAGACTGCGCAAGCGCAAGCTGTCCTCTCCGGACTGGTAGAGCATTGAGGGTGCCCCATCTTCGTTTAGACATCACGACAAGATTGAAAAGGAACCCTCATGACTAGCTCGAAATCAAGCTTCATTTCTCAATGCATCATCCCTCTGGCACTTTTTGCTGTGGCTGCGGCGCCATCACCTGCATTCGCACAAGCAGCACAAAAGCGCGAAACTCAGGAAGCCTACGAGAACAGCGCCAACAAGCACGTCAAAAATGCTGTCGCTGTTGTCAAGCGCCTCGAATCCGATCGAACCATGCAGCGCGTCATGGTTGATGCCAAAGGTATTTATATCGTGCCGACTTATGGCCGGGCAGCACTGGGTGTTGGTGGTCAGGGTGGCGCGGGCGTGCTCCTCGTTCGGCAAGGCCCCGATTGGAGTGATCCTGCGTTCTACAATATCGGCGGCATCAGCATCGGTGCGCAAGTCGGTGCCGAAGGGGGTGCGGTTGCCTTCGTCCTCAAAAATGAAAAAGCCGTGCAGCGCTTCACTGATAAAAACAATTTTTCCCTGACTGCCGATGCCGGTATCACCGTCATCAACTGGACAAAGATTGCGCAGGGATCGACCGGCGAAGGCGATGTGATCGCGTGGTCCGGTACCAAGGGCTTGTTCGGCAATGTCGCCACCATCGGTGTCAACGACATACGCTACAACGAGCGAATGACGAGTGCCTACTATGGCAAAACCACCACGGCGATGGAGGTCATCGACGGCAAGGTAAAAAATCCGGCCTCCGATGCGCTCAAGCAGGCGCTGGTCGACACCAGCTCAGGCGCGGCGAGTGGCAAGTCCGGCGGTGCCCTTTCAGTGTTGCAAGACCTTTGCTTGTTCACCAACACCATCACGCATGATTGACTGCCCACCTCTCTGAAGAAAGCCCTGCCAAATGAACGCTCCCGAAAAACTCTCCACCATGCATGACTGTCATGCCGAGGTTGGTGGCCAGGCGAACCCCCCGCTGCCCTCACCACCGACATTCGACAATGTTGCAGACGAGCGCCTGCATCGCAAGCAGCGCTTGGCAGCGACCTTCCGTCTGTTTTCAAAATTCGGTTTTGATGAGGGTGTCGCAGGGCATGTCACGGCGCGCGATCCTGAATTCACTGATTCCTTTTGGGTGAACCCTTTCGGTGTTCACTTCAGCCAGATCAAAGTCTCCAACCTGATCCGGGTCGACCACCACGGCAATGTCGTCGAAGGCCATCTCCCGGTCAATGCCGCCGCATTTGCAATTCACTCCAATGTTCACAGCGCACGCCCGGATGCCGTGGCCGCCGCCCACACCCATGCGATCCATGGCCGCTCATGGTCTGCATTCGGCCGCCCACTTGACCCAATCACGCAAGATGTCTGCGCTTTTTACAATGATCATTCCGTCTATACCGAGTTCGGTGGGGTCGCCGTGGATCTCGACGAAGGCGCCAGAATCGCCAAAGCACTCGGCAATAACAAAGCGGTGATCCTGCAAAACCACGGACTGCTGACGGTGGGTGACAGCGTTGATGCGGCCGCCTGGTGGTATATCGCGTTTGAGCGCAGCTGCCAGGTGCAGCTGATGACAGAAGCGGCCGCCAACGGCCGGCCGCTGGTGCATGTATCGCCTGAATCGGCGCAGCAGACCTATGCACTGACGGGTTCGTCTTTTGCTGGCTGGTTCCAGTTTCAACCTCTGTACGCACGGATCCTGAAAGAGCAGCCCGACTTTCTCGACTGATCGCATCGAGCGCTCGGGTTCCAGTGAATCGGTCCCGAGTGTGCGAAAATCTTCCTCCAATAGCAGATCGGCGGTCGCAAGCTGTTGCGCTGGCGCTCATGCGAAAAAAAACGACCTCCTCCGTTTCCGTTTGCGCGTCAAACAGAACGTTGCGATGTCAATAACAAGAGGAGATTCTTGCCATGTCTCAGGACGTCTACGTTGCCGGTGTCGGCATGATCCCGTTTTCCAAACCCGGCGCAAGTGACCCCTATCACGTGATGGGTGCGCGCGCAATCCGCGCCGCGCTCGAAGACGCCGGCCTCGATTACGACAAAGTCCAGCAGGTCTATGCGGGCTATGTATTTGGTGATTCCTGCTGCGGTCAGCGCGCCGTCTACGACGTTGGCATGAGCGGCGTACCCGTCATTAACGTCAACAATAACTGTTCGACGGGTTCGACGGCACTCTGGCTGGCTCGTCAGGCTGTCGCCTCCGGCGCCGTCGACTGCGCACTGGCAGTCGGCTTCGAACAAATGAAGCCCGGCGCCCTGGGCAATGTCTATGAAGATCGGCCATCACCTTTTGATCGGTTCGACGCACAGTGCGCGCAGCTGATCGAGGCCGACAACATTCCGCTGGCATTGCGTTATTTTGGCGGCGCTGGTCTGGCGCACATGCAGCAATACGGCACCAAGCTCAACACCTTCGCCAAAATTCGCGCCAAGGCCTCGCGTCACGCTGCCAATAATCCACTGGCACTCTTCAAAACCGTGTTAACCGAAGAAGAAGTCATGCAATCCCCTGCCATCTGGCCCGGTGTCATGACGCGTCTGATGGCCTGTCCGCCCACCTGTGGTGGTGCAGCCGCGATTGTCTGCTCGGAAGATTTCGCAAAGAAGCATGGTCTGGATCAACGCGTGCGCATTCGTGCGCAAGCCATGACCACCGACACCGGCACCACTTTCGAAGGTCAGCACAGCGACATGCGTCAGCTGGTCGGCTTTGACATGACCCGTGCTGCTGCGAGCCTGGTGTATGAAGAAGCCGGCATCGGTCCGGACGAACTCAAGGTCGTCGAGCTGCATGATTGCTTTGCGCAAAATGAATTACTCACCTACGAAGCGCTGGGTCTGTGCGCCGAGGGTGATGCTGAACAATTTGTCGAGGATGGTGATAACACCTACGGTGGCAAATACGTCACCAACCCCTCGGGTGGTCTGCTCTCCAAAGGTCATCCTTTGGGCGCCACGGGTCTGGCCCAATGCACCGAGCTCGTCAATCAGTTGCGCGGCACCGCCGACAAGCGTCAGGTGGAAGGCGCGCGCATCGCCTTGCAACACAATCTCGGACTCGGCGGCGCTTGCGTCGTCACGTTGTACGAACGGGTCTAGCCGATGATTGATCGCACATGGATAGGGCACACCCTGCCCGCCACGACCTTTTTGGTTGAACGTTCCCGCCTGCGTTTTTTTGCCAAGGCCATCGGCGAAACCGATCCCATCTACACCGATGAACACGCCGCCCGTGCGGCCGGTCATCCGGATCTGCCGGCACCACCGACCTTTCTGTTTACTGCCGAGCTGGAATCCGGCGTCAAGATGGCGTGGATGAATGAAGCGGGCATTGAACTCGGCAAAGTGCTGCATGGCGAGCAATCGTTTACGCCGCATCGTCTGCTGTATGCCGGCGACACCGTGTCATTGACGGCGCAGATCACGGACATCTATGACAAAAAAAACGGTGCCCTGGAATTCGTCGTCATCGACAGCGCCGCCCGCAACCAGCATGACGAACTCGTCGCCACCGTGCGCGGCGTCATCGTTGTGCGGCACTGAGATCTTGATCATGCACGGACTTGATTTGCGCGCCCTGAAAGTCGGCGACAAGCTGCCCGCATTAACGCTGCCGCCGGTTGACCGGACAACGCTGGCTTTATTCGCCGGCGCTTCGGGTGATCACAACCCGATTCACATCGATATCGATTTTGCGCGCAAGGCCGGCATGCCGGATGTCTTTGCGCACGGCATGCTGAGCATGGCCTGGCTGGGTCGGCTGCTAACGCAGTGGGTGCCGCAGCAGCAGATTCGGCACTTCGGCGTGCGCTTTCTGGGTATTACGCAGATCGGCCACATCATCACTTGCAGCGGGCAGATCAAAGAACACTGTACCTTCGAAGGCCAGCCCTGTCTGCGTGTTGAAATCCAGACCACCAACCAATACGGCGAAGCGCGTATCGCCGGCGAAGCCATGATCGCGATTGAATCAGGAGACTAAGCATGACAGGCACACTGGAAGGCAAAGTAGCGCTCGTCACCGGATCGGGGCGTGGCATCGGTCGCGCCATCGCACACAAATTTGCGGCGCAAGGCGCTCGGGTGGTCGTTAATGATCTTGATCCCGAACCGGCGCAACAAGTCGTCGATGAAATTCGCGCAGCCGGCGGCGAGGCCACGGCTTGCAGCGGCAGTGTTTCTACCGCTGACTTTGCGGAGCGGTTCGTGGGCACCGCATTACGCGAGTATCAAGGCATCGACATCATCGTCAACAATGCCGGCTATACCTGGGACAGCGTGATCCAGAAGATGACCGACGAACAGTGGTACGCGATCATGGATGTGCATCTGACGGCACCGTTTCGCATCTTGCGAGCGGCGCAACCCGCAACCCGCGCCCTGGTCAATGCCGAACAAGCCGCAGGCGCCATGCGCTCGCGCCGCGTGGTGAATATTTCTTCCGTTGCCGGCGTCTTCGGCAATGCAGGTCAGACCAATTACGCCGTCGCCAAAGCCGGCATCGAAGGCATGACCAAAACACTGGCCAAAGAATGGGGACGCTACAACGTCACCGTCAACTGCGTGGCTTATGGCTACATCAAGACGCGACTGACCGAGAGCGGCGCCAACGAAGGCGCGACGGCACACATTGATGGCCGCGACATTCGCGTGGGTGTCAATCCAGGTCTGAAGGCAGCGATGGAACAGGCCATCCCGCTCGGACGCGGCGGCACGCCCGAAGAAGCGGCTGGCGCGGTTTACCTGTTCTGTCTGCCTGAAGCCGATTACATCAGCGGCCAGACACTGATGTGCACGGGCGGCTTGACCGGTATCTGATGACACACCCGAGCCAACAGGCCGGCCCACTGGCGGGTGTGCGCCTCATTGAATTCGTGGGTCTCGGACCGGGTCCGTTTTGCGCGATGATGCTCTCTGATATGGGCGCTGAAGTGATTCGCCTGCACGCCAAAGACAAGCCACCCACCTTTCCGATTTTGAACACGCGCTTTGATGTGATGGCGCGTGGCCGTCGCTCTCTGGCTATCGATCTCAAAAAACCCGGGGCTGTCGAAACCGTGCTGAAATTAATCGAACAGGCCGACGGTCTGATCGAAGGTTTTCGACCCGGTGTAATGGAACGTCTTGGATTGGCGCCCGAGGTCTGTCACACACGCAATCCCACATTGATCTATGGCCGCATGACCGGCTGGGGCCAGCATGGGCCACTGGCGCAGGCGGCTGGTCATGATCTCAATTACGTGGCGCTCTCGGGTGCATTGCACGCGATGGGATCCGACACCGCACCACCCCCTGTGCCACTCAATCTTGTGGGTGACTTTGGCGGTGGCGGGCTGATGCTGGCCTTTGGCATCGTGTGCGCGCTGCTCGAGGCAAAAAACACCGGCAAAGGTCAGGTGATTGATGCGGCCATGACCGACGGTGCTGCCCTGCTCTCCGCGATGTTCTACGGCTTTAAAGCCGGCGGCCAGTGGGATACAGCACGTCATGCGAATTTTCTCGACGGGGCCGCGCATTTCTACGACAACTACCGCTGCGCGGATGGCAAGTACGTCAGCATCGGCGCGATCGAACCCCAATTCTATGCGCTGCTGCGCGAAAAAATCGGCGCCACTGACGTAGCGTTTGATGCACAAAACGACAGCGCAGCCTGGCCCGCGTTGAAAGAAAAAACTGCCGCGCTGTTTGCTCTGAAAACCCGAGATGAATGGTGTGCACTGCTCGAAGGCAGCGATGCCTGCTTTGCACCGGTACTCGATTGGGATGAGGCAATCCATCACCCGCACAACCGTGCGCGCGACACCTTCATCGAGATTGACGGCGTGACTCAGCCGGCGCCCGCACCGCGTTTTTCACGTACCCCATCAGCACCGCCCGCCGCAGTCGCGGCCGTGGGCGAACATAGCGAGGCCATCTTGCGCGACTGGGGTATTGATGAAGCAACCATCACCACCTTGCGCGCCGGTGGCGTGATCTGATTACGCCAACCGAGTTGACCATGACGGATATCGTTCACATCGTGCATCACACCGGCGGCGTCGCCGAAGTCATCCTCAACCGGCCCGACAAAATGAACGCGCTTGCACCGGCGATGTTTACGGCCTTGATTGATGCCGGCGAATCACTCATCTCTGACAACCGCGTGCGCGCCGTGGTGTTGCGCGGTGAAGGTCGTGCGTTTTGTGCCGGTCTTGATTTGGTGAATTTCGAGAACATGACAGCGGGTGTCGACATGATCGATCCGGCCCGCCTGATCGAACGCACCCACGGTGATGCCAACAAATTTCAGCGCGTCGCCACTGTCTGGCGCGACATCCCGGTGCCCGTGATCGCGGCGCTGCATGGCGTCGCTTTCGGCGGCGGTTTGCAGATTGCGCTGGGCGCCGACCTGCGACTCGTCACGGCCGATATCAAAATGTCGGTAATGGAAATCAAATGGGGACTGGTGCCGGACATGGCCGGTATGCTCTTTATGCGGCAACTCGTGCGCGCGGATGTTGCACGTGATCTGATCTACACCGGGCGCATTGTCGGTGGTGTCGAAGCGGTGCAACTGGGTCTGGCCACGCGCGTGGTCGATGATCCGCTCGTCAGCGCCATGCAGATGGCCCGAGAGATGACAGAAAAAAGTCCGCTGGCGCTGCGTGCGGCCAAACGCATGCTCAATCAATGGGGTGACGCCAGTGATGCTGCCCTGCTGCTCGCCGAAGCAGATGAGCAAAGCCGGCTGATTGGTCGCGCCGAACAAATGGAAGCCGTACAAGCCAATCTCGACAAACGCCCGCCTGTGTTTCATGACCCGGAATAAACCATGACCAACCACGACGCCATACAACTCAGCCTCACTGACGGTATCGCCACGCTCACCTTCAACGAACCCGCCAAGCTCAATGCGTTGTCGGTGCGACTGATTGACGGCCTGATGGCTGCGCTGGTACAGCTGCGCGCCGATCCTGGCGTGCGCGTACTGCAGCTCATTGGTGCCGGCAAAGCCTTCTCTGTTGGCGCCGATCTGACCGGCATGAATGCACAAGACACCCATGTGGGTGAGCAAACGCGTGGCGAGTGGACCGATGACCAGATGCGTACCCGTCACAACAAACTCGTCGCCGATTTGCGCAGTCTGCCTTTTCCGATTCTGACGATATTAAACGGCCCCGTGGCAGGCGGCAGTGTGGGCATTGCCTTTGCCGCCGACATCGTTATTGCCGCTCGCTCGGCCTATGTGTATCTGCCCTTCATGTCGGCGCTGGGCATCGTGCCCGATATGGGATCGAGCTGGTTTTTACCGCGCCTGATCGGCACCGGTCGCGCCACAGCCATGACCTTGTTGGGACAACGTATCAGCGCCGAGCAGGCAGCGGCCTGGGGCATGATCTGGTCTTGTGTTGATGACGATGCGCTGCCAGAGGAAGCCGCGCGCATTACCCAGCGCCTGGCACGCTTGCCAGCCCATGCGGCGATCGAGACGCGGGCCATTTTTGATCAGTCGCTTAAAAACGATTTGCAACAGCAGCTGGACTATGAACGTGCACGCCAGCATGAATTGATTGATGGTGCTGCGTTTTCCGAAGGCGTCACCGCATTTCTGGAAAAACGTCCACCGGTATTTCCCCGTTCCTGAACCGATCACCGTATCCCGCACCGAGGTGTCTATGTCGATTGATTTCCGTCCTTCGTGGATGAATGAAGAGCTTGATCTGTTCTGCGATAACGTCGCCCGCTTTCTCGACAATGAAGTCGCGCCGCAAGACGAAGCCGCGCGCAAGCAGGGCCATGTGGGTCATGCGATCTGGCGGCGTGCCGGCGAACTCGGTCTGTTGTGCGTCGACGTACCCGAGGAATTTGGCGGGGGTGGCGGTGACTTTCGACACGAAGCATTGTTCGACGACCAGATGGCTCGCCGCGGCCTGACCGGCATGGCCACGTCCGTCCACAGCATCGTCGCGCAGTATTTTGTTCATCACGGCACACCGGAACAACAACGCACCTATCTGCCCAAACTCGCCAGCGGCGAGCTCGTTGGTGCGATCGCCATGACCGAGCCCGGCGGCGGCTCTGACCTGCAAGGCATACGCACCCGCGCCGAGCGTCGCGGTGACGATTACGTCATCAACGGTGCCAAGACCTTCATCACGAACGGCTATCTGGCCGGCGTGGTGCTGCTGGTCGTCAAAACCGATCCGGCGCAAGGTGCGCGCGGCATTTCCATCCTGATTGTGGACACCAAGGACTGTGCCGGCTTCAGTGTGGGACGCGTACTGGACAAGATGGGTATGAAATCCCAGGACACAGCCGAACTGTTTTTTGACAACGTGACCGTGCCGGCCAGCGCCGTGTTAGGTGGCGTCGAAGGCCAGGGATTTTTTCAGCTGATGTCGGATTTACCCTATGAGCGCGCCATCATCGGTGTCACTGCAGCGGCTGCGATCGAGGGCGCACTGGCCCTGACACTGGCCTATACCAAAGAACGCCAGGCGTTTGGCAAGCCCCTGTTTGATTTCCAGAACACCCGTTTCAAGCTCGCCGAAATTGCCGCCATCGCCAAAGCAACGCGAGCCTTTGTCGACCGCTGCGTCGAAGATCAGGTTGCGGGCAAGCTCGATACCGTGACCGCCTCGATGGTCAAAATGTGGGCCACCGAGCAGCAGGGCAAAGTGATGGATGAATGCGTACAGCTCTTTGGCGGCTATGGTTACATGAACGAGTACCCCATTGCGCGCATGTTTACCGATGCGCGGGTGCAGCGCATTTACGGCGGCACCAACGAGATCATGCGCGAAGTCATTGCGCGCGGACTTTGAATGATCGATCTCTACTATTGGCCCACGCCGAACGGCTGGAAAATTTCGATTGCTCTCGAAGAGCTGGCACTGCCCTATCGCGTGGTGCCGGTCAATCTGGGCAAGGGCGAACAGTTTGATCCGGCGTTTTTGCGAATCAGCCCCAACAACCGCATACCGGCGATGATAGATCACACGCCCGCGGATGGCGGCGCAGTGGTCTCTGTTTTCGAGAGCGGCGCAATCCTGCAATATCTCGCCGATAAAACCGGACAACTGCAGCCGGCTGACTGGCGCGGCAAGCTCGCCGTACAGCAATGGCTGATGTGGCAAATCGGTGGTCTGGGGCCGATGCTGGGTCAGCATGGTCATTTCAAACTCTATGCGCCCGAACCGCTGCCGTATGCGATCGAACGCTATGCGACAGAAACCCAAAGACTTTACCGGGTACTCGATACCCAGCTCGCGCAAAGTACTGCGTATTTGCTTGGCGATTACAGCATCGCTGACATCGCGATTTTCCCTTGGATCATGACGCATAAAGCACAAGGTTTGACGCTGGATGATTACCCCGCCATCAAACGCTGGTATGCGCTGGTACGATCGCGCGATGCGGTGCAGCGCGGGCTGGCGGTGGGTAAAGCGTCGCTTCAAAAAACTCTGGACGATGAAGCCCGAAAAAATCTGTTCGGCGCGCAAGGAACGACATGATCACCTGCTACTTTGATATTTCCAGTCCGTGGACCTGGCTCGCGTTTCGCCGGCTGCAGCGACTGGCGGTCGAGCTCGACACCACCGTCGACTGGAAGCCGATACTGGTCGGTGGCGTCTTCAACGCCGTCAATCCAAGTGTCTATGAATTTCGCGAGCGCGGCGTACCGGCCAAGCAGGCCTATCTGCGCAAAGACCTCGCCGATTGGGCGCGTCATGAAGGTATCAGCATTCTTTTCCCGCCCACGATATTTCCGGTCAATAGCGTCAAGGCCATGCGCGCCTGTTTGTGGCTGCAATCGCAGCTGCCGGCGAAGTTCGAACTGTTTGCTGCGGCTGCCTTTGCGGCGTACTGGACGCACGATCAGGATATCTCGAGCGATGCGGTATTGCAGGGCTTGTGCGAGCAGATCGGCGTCGACGCCGCAGCGCTGCTGGAAGGTATGACCGAGCCCGGTATCAAGGCGCAATTAAAAGCCAACACTGATGCGCTCATTGCACGCGGTGGTTTCGGCTCACCCACCTTCTTTGTCGGCGAGGACGACATGTACTTCGGGAATGACCGACTGGACTTGGTGCGCGACGCCGTGCTGGCTCGATCACAATAAAAAACGGCATCACCCAAGCTGGGGTGACGCCGTTCAATTCAACACAAAACGCGCACCATCAGGATGCGCAGATTTTCGCTTTCGCCTCTGCGTATTCCCGCTGAAAACGCGCGATCAGTGCAGCTGCTGGTACCACCTCGCGCACCGCACCAATACCCTGCCCGCAGCCCCAGATATCTTTCCAGGCCTTGGCGCTGATACCACTATCGCCGCTGCTGAAATTCATCTTGCTGGGATCGCTCTGGGGCAGATTGTCCGGATCCATGCCGGCATTTTTGATACTGCCCTTGAGATAATTGCCATGCACACCCGTGTAGAAATTACTGTAGACAATATCATCCGAATTGGAGGTGGTAATCATCTCCTTGTACCCATCCGAGGCGCGTGCTTCGTCGGTCGCAATAAAGGCAGAACCGATATACGCAAAATCAGCACCCATCGCCTGTGACGCGAGGATCGCGCCGCCGGAGGCGATCGAGCCCGAGAGCGCCACCGGTCCGCCAAACCAGTCACGAATTTCCTGAATCATTGCAAACGGACTTTTTACACTCGCATGCCCGCCTGCGCCAGCGGCCACCGGAATGAGACCATCGGCACCTTTTTCGATCGCCTTGTGCGCATAGACATTATTGATGACGTCATGCAGCACCACACCACCCCAGCTATGCACCGCCTGATTCACATCTTCGCGAGCGCCCAGGCTGGTGATCGTGATCGGCACCTTGTATTTCGCACAGACCTGCAAATCATGGTCGAGACGATCATTACTTTTATGGACGATCTGATTGATTGCAAAGGGTGCTGCAGGACGATCCGGATGCGCTTTGTCGTGTGCGGCCAAAGCCTCGGTAATTTCAGCCAGCCATTCATCGAGCTGGGACGCCGGCCGCGCATTCAAAGCCGGCATTGAGCCCACCACGCCAGCGATACATTGCGCGATGACCAGCTTGGGATTGCTGATGATAAAAAGCGGACTGCCAATCACCGGAAATTTGATTTTCTGAAGGATGGGCGGCAGGCTGCGAACAGGTACGGTCATAGTGTCTCAATGCGTAAGTTAATCAATCGGGTTTTTGCCAGTCCATAGCCCGGCATTATTTGTAATTGCCCAGTTCTTTCCAGCGTCCGCCTTCGACGATGGACATGCGGGACTGTGGACTGCCCAGACGACGGGTCGCAGACCAGGTGTAGACCGGGCTTTCGAACATCGGGTATTCCACTTTGCCCAGCGACTCCATCGCCGCGATGAACGACTTGGTGTCGAGTGCCGGCCCGGCTTTTTGTGAGGCCCGCGCAAACAGGTCAATCATCATGTAGCCCAGCTCGGATTGTATCGTGGGCTCGGCGCCATCAAATTTTGCCTTGTATTTGGCAACCCACTCACGCAATGCCGGCGACGATGCGTCATCGTAAGGCGTCTGCAACAGGCTGACGGCATAAAAACCCTCGGCAACTTTACCGCCGAGCTTGGGCAGCATTTCCGTAAAGGTGACGTACGATCCCAACATGGTAGCGGTCATGCCCACCTTGCGCGCCTCACCCAGAATCGCCACCGTGTCGCGAATAAGGGTACCCATGACGACAAAATCACAACCCGCCGACTTGAGCTTGGCCACTTGCGAAGAAAAATCGGTCGCGCCACGCTTGTAGGTGGCCTTCTCCAACAACTCAACGCCGATTGACTTCAGTCCGGCCTCGGCGCCACCCAATACTTCGATGCCGTAATCATCGTCCTGATAAATAATGCAGGGCTTGCTGGCTTTTTTTGACTTGTACAATTCAGGCGTTTGTACCTGCATGGTCGAAAAATAAGGCGGCAGCAACCCGAATTTCAATGGATGCGGTGGCTCGAACATGTCACGCGAACCCGTCGTTGGCATGAAGTTGACGATGTTTTTTTCAAATTGAATCGGCATGGCCGCGTTGTTGTGCGCGGTACCCATATGGCCCACCACCATGAACACCTTGTCCTGATTCACCAGTTTTTGTACTGCCAGCACTGATTTTTTCGGATCGTAGGCGGAGTCTTCCACCAGCATCCGGATCTTGCGGCCGTTCACGCCACCTTGTGCATTGATTTCGTCAACCCGCATCTGCATGCCATTGCGCACCCACTTGCCAATCGCTGCAATCGGGCCAGACAAGTCTTGCACCGAACCAATCAAAATCTCGTTGCTGCTCACACCCTGCATCTGCGCCCATGCCGGTGATGCCAGCAACAGGGTCAGGACCGCACTCAATAATCTACTTTTTTTCATGACTGTCTCCTCATATTTTTAATTTTTGTACATCTTTTCAATCTGCTGTGCATACTTTGCTTCGACAAATTTACGCTTCAATTTCATGGTGGGTGTCAGCTCTTCATCTTCGGCGCTGAGTTGCGTATCCAGCAGCCAAAATGTTTTTATCTGCTCAACGCGTGCAAATTTCTTGTTCACTTTGCTTACTTCGGCCTGAATCAATTCCAGCACCGCCGGCGCCGAGGTGAGGCTGGCATAATTTGAAAAAGGCACGTCATTGTCCTGCGCATACCGCTCGACGTTTTCCTGATCGATCATGATAATCGCCACCAGATAAGGGCGCCGGTCGCCGATGACCACCGCATCGGTCAGGTAGGGCGAAAATTTAAGCTCATTCTCGAACTCACTCGGCGTGATATTTTTTCCGCCGGCAGTAATGATAATGTCCTTCATCCTGTCCGTGATGCGAAAAAATCCTTCCGCATCCATCGCGCCCACATCACCCGTATGCAGCCAGCCGTCTGCATCAATGGTCTCGCGGGTTTTTTCCGGTTGATTGAGGTAGCCCATGAACACATTGGGGCCACGGATCAATAATTCGCCGTTACTCGAATCGACCCTCACTTCGGTACCCGCAATGGCACGACCGATCATGCCAGGACGGATACCACCCGGCTGACTCATGGTACCCAGCGCGCATGATTCCGTTTGCGCCCAGCCTTCAAGCATGGGCACACCGAGCGACAGATACCAGCGAATCAAGTCCGGTGAAATCGGTGCAGCACCCGTCGTCAGATAGCGCGCCCGATGAATGCCGATCATTTTGCGAATGTTATCCAATGCCAGCCAGCGTGCCAGAATGAATCGCAGCTTCAGACTTGCCGGGATCGTCTGACCCGCCAAAAACAAATCCGCAATCTGCCCGCCAACCCGGATACTCCAGTCGTAAGCGGCGCGTTGCAGTGGTGTGCTCTCTTTGACGGCAATCGTCACTGCTGAATAAAATTTTTCCCACACACGTGGCACGGCAAACAGCGTGGTCGGCGCAATCTCGCGCACATTTTCAGGGACGGTTTCCGGGTTCTCGACAAAATTGAGAATGGTGCCGCTGTAAATGGCCGCATACGCGCCCAGCAAACGCTCGGCGATATGACACAGCGGCAAAAAGCACATACGCTCGTCACGCGCATCTTGCGGCAATCCCTCTGCGGCCCGGCTGCAGGAATACACCAGACCGGCGTGACTATGCATGGCGCCTTTGGGCTTGCCGGTGGTACCCGATGTATAAACCAGAATCGCTAAATCCTGCGGCTGACATTGTGCGACCCTGGCCGACAACAGCGCTGGCGACTGCTCTGCAAACGCGCGACCCAGCGCGCGCAAGTGATCCAGGCTGATCACCATCCCGTCATCAAGATTGCGCAGACCTTTCATGTCAAACACAATGATGCGGCGCAGCAGCGGCAAATTGGCTCGTACCGACAAGGCCTTATCCAGCTGCTCGTCATCTTCGACAAACAAGACCGTTGCGCTCGAATCTTCACATAGATACTGCAACTGCTCGCTCGAATCTGTCGGATAGACGCCATTGGTAACACCACCACAGCTCAGTGTGGCCATGTCTGCCCACACCCACTCAACGCGCGTGTTGGCAAGAATGGCAGCGCACTGCCCCGGCTGGAAATCCAGACTGAGCAAACCATTGGCGACCTCGCCCACCAACTGACCCACCTGCTTCCAGCCCCAGGACTCCCAGATACCGAATTCTTTTTGGCGCATCCAGACCTGATCGCCACGCGTGGCCACCGCATGCCAGAACATCGCGGACATGGTCTCACCGCGTGCAAAATCAGCCGAATTTACCTTGTGATCTGTGGCGGTCCAAAGCATCCGTTATCTCCAGGTCTTTTTCTTTTTCCAACGTCGCTCGCCGCGCGCACCGGCCTCTTTCATACCGAGATAAAATTCCTTGATATCTTCTTTGTCGCGCAATCGCGCGCAGGTATCTTCCATCACGATTCTGCCGTTCTCCAGCACATAACCATAGTCGGCCGCATTCAAGGCCATGTTGGCATTTTGCTCCACGAGCAAAATCGTCGTACCGCGCTCGCGGTTGATGCGCACCACAATCTCGAAAATTTCTTTGGTGAGTCGTGGTGACAGACCCAGACTCGGCTCGTCCAACAACATCAATTCGGGCGCCGACATCAGCGCGCGTGCAATGGCCAGCATCTGCTGTTGCCCGCCCGAGAGCAAGCCAGCATCCTGATGACTGCGCTCTTTGAGCACCGGAAAATACGCAAAGACCATCTCCAGATCTCGCGCAAATCCATCCCGGTCATGCCGTGTATAGCCACCCATCTGCAAATTGTCGAGAACCGACAACAAAGGAAAAACTTCGCGCCCTTCCGGCACCTGCACCAAACCACGCCGCACGATCTGTGCCGGATCCTGCGCCGTGATGTCTTCGCCTTTGAACGTCACCGTGCCTTTGCGCGGATCAATGATGCCGGAAATCGTTTTCAGAATCGTGGACTTGCCCGCGCCATTGGAACCCAGCACCGTGGCAATCTGACCGCGCAACACGTTTAGACTGACACCGCGTATGGCCTTGATCGGGCCGTAGGCACTTTCCACATTGGTCAGGGACAGGAGTGCTGTTGCCGGGGCATTCATGGCTGCTCCCGGCGCAAGCTGCTGACATCATCGACGGAGCCCAGATAGGCTTCGATCACGGCCGGGTCACTTTGCACTTGCTGAGGCGTGCCGGTGGCGAGCACCTCACCCTGATTCATGGCCAGTACACGATCCGATACTTTCGACACCAGCGTCATGTCATGTTCCACCATCAGCACCGTCACACCCAATTCTTCTGTGATGTCACCAATCCAGAACACCATGTCATCGGTTTCTTCGACATTGAGCCCCGAGGAAGGCTCGTCGAGCAGTAACAATTGCGGCGCCGTGCACAAGGCACGTGCCATCTCAACCACCTTGCGCACGCCGTAGGGCAGATTGCCGATCCGGGCATCGCGATGATGCTGCAAGTCGAGCAGCTCGATGATTTCTTCGACCTTGCGGCGCGCGGCTATTTCGGCCTCTCTGGCGCGCGAGGTAAACAACAGGTCACGCCAGAAACCGGTCTGGCGGTGCGTGTGGCGCCCAATGAGCAAATTTTGCAAAACCGTGGCCTGCTCGAACAATTCAATATTTTGAAAGGTACGTGCGATACCCAAGGCGGCAATCCGATGCGGCGCCTGTGCGCTCAGGTTAACCACGCCGTCTGCCGTGTGATAGGTCATGCTGCCTGCGGTGGCTGCATAAATACGGCTGATCAAATTGAACACCGTCGTTTTGCCGGCACCATTGGGGCCGATCAGCGTGAAGACCTCGCCACGACGCACCTCAAAGCTGACGTCATTGACGGCTTTGACACCACCGAATTGCATCGACAGATGACTGACCGTGAGCAGGAGATCGTTCATCAAGCGTCCCTCACTTCAAGCGATCCGACTTGAGGAATGCCTTCTGACGCCGGAACATATCCTGCCGATAGAACGGAAAAATCTCCAGCCAGGTACGTATCTTGAGCCAGCGGCCGTAGATACCCAGCGGCTCGAAGAGCACAAACAAGATCAGAATCAATCCATACACAAGACTTTGCAACCCGGGCGCCTCACCGATCATCGCTGGCAAAAAATCCTTGCCGATTGCAATCAGCTGCGGCATCACGATCAAAAAGATCGCCCCAAAAAAAGCGCCGTGAATCGAACCCAATCCGCCGATCACCACGAGCATCAACAGCTCGATGGATTGCAACAGACTGAACTGATCGGGCGAAATGAATTGCAGCTTGTGCGCATACAGCGCACCACCCAACCCGGCCAGCGCGGCCGAAATCGCAAATGACAAGGTCTTGGTGCGCGCCACATGAATACCCATGCTCTGGGCGGATATCTCCGAATCGCGCACGGCAACAAACGCACGCCCCGTCGGCGCACGCAGCAGATTGAGCACACCCAGCGTGGCCAGTACGGTGACGCTCAGACACAGCGCATAAAACAGGACGGGCGTATTGAAGTTCACAGCAAACAACACCGGCGGCTTGACATGCACTCCCGCGTTACCACCGGTGACTGATTCCCAGCGCGCCAGAATTTCTTCGAGAATAAAACCGAAGCTCAGCGTCGAGATCGCCAGATAAATACCTTTGACTCGCAGCGCGGGCAAACCCACCAGAAAACCGGCTGCTGCGGTAATGAGCATGGCCAACAACATCGCCAGCGGAAACGGCACACCGGCGGCGACAAAAAACACTTGCGCGTAGGCGCCGACCCCCATGAACGCACCATGGCCCATCGAGAACAAGCCGGTAAATCCGGAGAGCAGCATGAGCCCCAATCCGACGATGCCATAAATCAGCACGAAGGACAGTTGCTCCAGCCAGTATTGCGGAAGGACGAAGGGCGCTACCAGCAGCGCCAGTACCAGCAACCCATACCAAAACACATGGCCACCGTGACGTGCGAGCGCAATATCTTGTTCGTAGCGAGTTTTAAATAGAAAGCGCATCGTGTTGGCTAGACTTTCTTGCGCAGCTTTTCGCCGAACAAACCGTTGGGGCGGACCATCAACACGATGAGCACCACAACATAGGCGCACACATCCTTGACGCCTTCAGGCAAATAAAATCCCGCGAGGGATTCCGTGATACCGATCACAAGCCCGCCTGCAATCGCGCCCGGCAGGCTGCCAAAACCACCGACGACCGCTGCCGGAAAGGCTTTCAATCCGATCATGCCCATATTGGCATGCACAAACGTGATCGGCGCCAGCAGCATGCCGGCGATCGCAGCCACGGCCGCGGCCAGGCCCCAGACCAGCCCATTGATGCGGCGCACAGGAATACCCATGTAATAGGCAGCGAGCTGATTTTGTGATGCCGCCTGCATCGCAATACCGATACGCGTAAAACGGAACAGCGCGAACAGCAACCCGCACAGCAACAAGGTCGCTGCGATGATCACCAAGTGCTCGGCACTGAAATTAGCGTCGCCCAGAGCAACCAGCTCATCTTTGTAGGGTGCGTCCAGGGGCAAGGTATCGGAGCCGACATTGGGCACCATTGTGATGAGGCCGCGCGCCAGATAACCAATGCCGATGGTCAGCATGACGACCGTGAAAGCAGGCTCACCCAAAATAGGACGTATCGCGATTCGTTCCAGCAGAATGCCGAACAAGGCCATCAGCAACATCGCGATTGGCAAGGCCACCCAGAACGACAGGCCCAGACCTGACACCAGCGCCAGCCCCGTAAAGGCACCCAGCATCATCAGGTCACCTTGAACAAAACTGACGGTTTCGGTGGCCTTGTAGATCAGCACAAAGCCCAGCGCGATCAGGCCATAAATGCAGCCTTGCGCAACGCCGCTCAACAATAATTGCATCAACAGCACCGTGTCTCCTCCGGCTTTGGCGGCGATTCGTCGGCGCAGATGACTTGCGCGCGACGCCGCTTGTTATTTTTTTGAAAATACTTATTTGATTTTTATTGTCGCACCTGTCGATTGTGGGCTATTTCCGCATTTTGTCCAAATGCAACGGATTAACCTGCAGAGCCAGGGGTGCAATAAGGCCGGAAAGTAACGCAGGAAATAGATTGTTGTGCCACATGCGATCTCGCGCTTGTGAATGGCGATGAAAGATGCCGAACGAAACTACTGACTCAGGGTGCCTTGGTTACATTAAAAGCGGCTTGTGTGGTCACAGACAACTCATCGCATCGGTATTTTCCTGGCTGCCGGGCCGTGCAACTAAGTTGGAATATCCTGAGATATGAATGGATTCACCCTCTGTGGGTCATGCGCATAAATCCAGATTATCCGAGGCAGAATGAATTTCAATTTTCACAGGCAATTTGCAGCTCTTCCTCAGCGACTGTTTCAGGCTTGATGGGCAGCCATTCCAACTCGGACTGCTTGATCTTGAGTGAATGAATCACATCACCCGTTGCCAGCTTGTCGGCATAAAAAAATGCCTCAATCAATGCATGCGACTTCTTTTTACAGTCAAATGCATCATAGGTCTTGATGGACAAAAAATTCCCGAATTCATCGGCTCTGACTTCCGGAAAATCAGTCATCGTCCACATGTTGACGATATTGCCTTTTCTGAGCTTTGTCGCCTTGTCGTGATAAACGATTTGCTCAGGTGCGCCTGAGGTTATCTCCCATTCAGCCCACGACAACGAGCAAGTCATCCACAGCAAACAACCCAGAATCCGTTTCATATGCGTTATCCCTTATCTGCCGACAGAGGCGATGATTAAATTAAACCAGAAACTTTCAGGGCCGCAAAAAATATTGCCAAGCCATTAATTTTTCCTTCGCCGGCCGGCACACAGCGCCGCAGACTGGCCACAAAATGTGAACTCATTCAGCGTTTCCCTCATACCCGGGCGCGATCAGCATGGGCAGCGGCTTGCGGCTGTTCGTCGTTGCCAACGCACCCAATCCACAAACCGCCCAGGATTTATCAGATAACTGTTGAATGCCGCTTGATTACTGTATAGATATACAGTAATCTTAATCCATGTCAGATTTATCCCAAAGTCTTGTCCTGTCCCCACCCAGCGCCCCAAAAGACGCTGCAGATCAGGTTGTTGGCGTCTCATCGGACACTACAAATACATCACCAGTGACACTGGACGATCTGCTGATACCCAAGCCGGCATCAACGGTTATTTTTCCTGTCCGTGACACTGCCGCAATTCAGTATGAGCTCAAACCCGGCGATTTGCTCATCGTTGACCGAGCGGTTCTTCCCGCAGACAAGCAGTTCGTTATTATTTCGATAAATAATGAGCTTCAAATCAGCCGTCATGATTTGCAAAATTCCAAGGCATGGCCTAATTTATCCGACGCGCCAAAAATTGGATGCAAATCGCTTCCCATCTGGGGCGTAGTGACCTACATTATTCGCAAACAGTAAGCGTTGGGCAGTTGAGTGTTTGGTAAGGTTTCACGGCCATCTGACCTGACACCGGCGGTACACCCGTTCTATCCACATGATTTTAAAAGACGATGAGAGCGTTAATTCGATTCAGGGAAACGCCAAGTAAGTCTGTGCTTGATGGTGATTCAGCCCAAGTACGCGCCAAAGCAACCCGGCGCATCGAGGCCGTGTCACCCTTTTTTCAGTGGCAAAAATTTGCGGCATTCTGTAATCAGCGCTTGCTTGCTTACAAGCCGATAACTGCAGTAGCACTGCTTGCCGTTTGTTTTTGTGCGAACGCTGAGCAACTAAAAGAATACCTGTGGACGAACCGAGTCATCGTAACTTTCGCATCTGAAAAATCGGCGCCCGAGCGTCTTGCAGCTATCAAACAAATTGCCGAATATCCGTGCGAATTCAGAAAACGCGATTTGGTTCATATTGACTTGATCGCCGGCTCGAATGCTTACCGCGCGCTCAGCCAAAAATTTTCCATTACTGACACAGAGTTCAAGTTAGTTCTGGTCGGTAAAGATGGGAAAATTAAATTAAATACCAACAACCCTTCAATGATCGAGCTTTTTACTTTTATTGATTCAATGCCATTACGCAAAAGGGAAGTGAGCACTGAGAGGTGCTGAGGATCCGAGTCCAAGCAGATGTCCTGCCGAGCCTGTCGATAGGTCGTTCTGAACAATCTATTTTTCGAGCTGATAAATAAAATCGATTGGGTGCCGACGGCCTATCAAGCGTTTTCTGAAGAACCTTCGTGCACGCGTTGTCGGCAAGGACATCGCTGCCTCTTCTTCAAAGCAAAATGCCCGCTGAACTCAGCGGGCATTTTGTTTGTTATTAGCGGAAAGCGTGTTTGCCATTCAAGGATTCAAACTTGTGTCACAGCGCACCCTCAGGCTAAATTTTCAAAGCCAAAAATCGCCAAACCCTTGCGAAAAAGAAGGGTAGCCCTGAGAAGTGCCCATCATGCGGGTCTCAAGCTGGAACTGCTGGTGAGATGAACGTGGTGTGCATCCCACCAGCGACGATGCGGCATGAATAGTTCACCGCTCATCGAAATACACAAACGCTCAACTATAGGCTGCCCTTTCGAATTCTTCATAGGCTGCCATGTACGCAGGCTCTACGAAGGGCAAGGTCTGCGTCATGATGACGCCGGCGACGTTGCTCTTCATATCAAACCAGTAGTGCGTGTTGAGCACACCTGCCCAGCTCTGCGAACCAGCACGACGCCGCCCCGGAATATCGACTTCGTTGCGCAGAAAACCAAAACTGTGCGTCTTGGTCGTGCCCGGGAAAGGATCGCAGTCGGCTGTAATGGGCGGCGCTGCAGTGACCATTTTTTCGAATTTGAGTGGTCCCATGTGATTCATCAGCATGCGCTCGACGCTGGCTTGCTTCATCACGCGCTTGCCATCAAGCTTGCCTTTGTTGAGGAACATACGCAGAAAACGCATGTAATCCTGCGGCGTCGAATACAAGCAGTGCCCCATGCCATAGACCTCGGGATTGGACGGCGGCGCCAGTGGAAAATCGCCGAACTGACCATTCTCGCCGCGTGCCTTCACGCCCGCAAGCCGAGACTGCATGTGCGGCCTGACTTCGACATCCGTGTCATTCATGCCGAGTGGTTCGAAGAGATTCGCCTTGAGGAATGCATCGATACGTTGACCGCTGATTTTTTCAACCATCAGTCCCAACCAGTCGATGGATGGACCATAGCCCCAGCGCGTGCCGGGATCCGTCATCATCGGATAAAACAGCGCATCTTTGGTACCCGCCAGAATCGAGGGACGTTTGGTTTTTCCGAGATACTCGCCAGTTTCGGCACGCCAGAACTCATACTCCAGACCGGATGTATGGGTTGCAAGATGCCGCGCAGTAGCCTTGACCCTCGGTGCACGCATGCGCGGCGTGTCGCCGTCCCATCCTTCAAGCACCTGAATATCGGCAAACTCGGGCAGCACGTCCTGCACCGGTGTGTCGAAATCCATTTTGCCCTGATCAATGAGGATCATGGCTGCGGTGGAGCCAACGGCTTTGGTCATGGAAAAAATCCGGAATACCGTATCCGGTGACGCTGGCGTCCCGGGCGCCGCATCACCGGAGGCGCCGGCAAATGTCACGCCCGATGCTTTGCCGGTCATGCCAACGACAAAAGGAAAACGATTCGCGGCAACCGAATCATCGAGCACTTTTTGCAATCGGCTCTTTCTGCCTTTCGCCTCTGCCGGCATTGACATGAAGGGCAAGGCACCCACCACACCCATACTGGCTGCAGTGAGCAGAAAATCGCGGCGAGAGGTGTCTGTGTCTTCAACCGCTTGGGACCGAGTATTCCGGATGCTGCTATCCATCTGTGCCTCCGTTTATAAAAGTTATTTGAATGGATACTTGATTGCTCGGCTTTTTTGCCGGACGAGGCAAGTATCAGTGCTGACTATATACTTTTAATCACGGATATCGGGGGATACGAAATCGCGTCGCCAACTCGAATACAAATTTTCTGCCGGGAGCCAATTGAGTGCGCAGATATTCTTGTCGCTAGCAAAATGGTAACGAGTTGACTCGCATGAGCCGCACATCGCTGAAATTTTTACGCGGCATTCAAGGCTGCATTGACCATGATTACCCTATTTGTACTATTGCGAGCAGGTTGGGTTCATGCTACGGTAGTCTTGCCCTGTTAAACAAACGGCATGGCTTCTGGTACCGATGCGAGACCGCTGCCATTAGCGCGAGATTGCCCCATCTTTTTCTAACCCAGCACACGCACCCCACTCATGCTCTCTCCCGATTATGTTCGGCCTGCCAACCTGAACGACGCACTGCAGGCGCTGGCTTCGCGCGAATTTCAGGTGCTGGCCGGGGGTACCGATGTCTTCCCGGCTTGCAGCGACAGGCCTGCCGCAATCTCCATGCTCGACATCACAGGCGTTCCCGATCTTGCAGGTATCACCGTGGAAGAAGATCGGTGGCGCATCGGTGCGACGACCACGTGGTCGACTCTGGTGCGCTCGCAACTGCCGCCCCAGCTGCACGGGCTGCAGGCGGCGGCACGCGAAGTGGGAGGCGTTCAAATTCAGAATGCGGGTACGTTGGCAGGTAATATCTGCAACGCCTCGCCCGCTGCAGATGGCATACCGGCCTTGCTTGCGCTTGATGCTGAGGTTGAACTCAGTTCGCTGCACGGCACGCGCTATCTGCTGCTGTCGGATTTTTTGTTAGGTAGCCGCAAGACGGCGCGTCGTTCGGATGAATTGCTGACTGCGATTGTGATCCCGCATCGACCGGCTGCACGATCGGCTTTTCTGAAACTGGGACATCGTCGCTATCTGGTGATCTCCATCGTCATGGTGTCTGCTGTGCTCGAGGTCGAGCATGGTGTCATTGTGCATGCCGCGCTCGCGGTGGGTTCTTGTTCGGCAGTGGCTCGTCGCCTTCACGCTCTGGAAAAAAAATTGATCGGCCAGCCCGCATCCCTGGCCGTGATGAACCACATCCACGAGGACGATCTTGCTGGCCTGTCTCCGATTCAGGATATTCGTGGCACCGCTGGCTATCGCATGGATGCGGCGTTGACCTTGGTACGCAGAGCGGTGACGGAGGCGATGCATGAACAAGCCGCATGAGGTTCTGGTCGGGCAGACCTTGCAGATGTCCGTCAATGGCAGGCCTGTCGCGGTTCATACCCCAGCGCGCCGTCTGGCTGACACCTTGCGCGATGAACTTGGACTGACCGGTACCAAGATCGGCTGCAATGCCGGCGACTGCGGGGCGTGCACCGTGCTGGTTGATGGTGAACAGATCTGCGCCTGCATCACGGCCACCGGGCAGTGCGCAGGACGAGAGATCACCACCGTCGAAGGATTGGCACATCAGGGCCAGCTGTGCCCGTTGCAGCAATCCTTCATCGACCATGGCGCAGCGCAATGCGGTATCTGCACACCCGGCATGCTGATGGCAGCCACGGACGTGCTTCAGCGTCATCCGCACCCGACCGAGCAGCAGGTGCTGGACGGGATTGGCGGTGTACTGTGCCGGTGCACTGGTTATCGGAAAATCGTGGAGGCCATACTCGCGGTATCGGACACTTCGGTGACGACAGTGGCCCCTGTTCCCGATGCAGGGCGGGCAGTTGGCGCACGAGTTGCGCGCCTTGATGCAGTATCCAAAGTCACCGGTGTCGCGCAATTCGGCGCGGATCGATTTCCGCCGGGTTGCTTGTGGATGCGCACGGTACGCTCACCGCATCAGAGTGCCCGTTTTGAGGTGACCGATATCGATGATTTCTGCAAGCGTTATCCCGCAGTGGTTGCAGTACTCACCGCAAAGGATGTCCCTGAAAACAGCTTCGCCGTATTCCCCCAGCCCAAAGATCAGCCCGTACTGGCAGATGGCTTTGTGCGCATGCGTGGCGAGGCGGTGATGCTCATCATAGGCGAGCAGCACGCAGTGCAAAATATTCCCGAGTCGGCGTTACCGATACGCTGGGAACTCTCGGCAGCTGCCGAGACGCCAGAGCAGGCCTTGTCGCTGGCGGAACCTCCGCTGCATGATTTCGCCAAGGACAACGTGCTCTGCCGCGGTCGTGTGGTCAAGGGTGACGTTGATCAGGCGATGCAGCAGGCATCGCATATTGCCGAGGCCACTTACCAGACCCACTACGTCGAACACGCCTACATCGAACCCGAGGCGGGCTATGCCGACGTGTTCGTCGATCAAGGTCGGGAGCGCTTGCGCGTTTTTGCCTGCACGCAGACACCGGTCATGGACAAGGAGGAAGTCGCGCGCATTCTGCAACTGCCACCGGATGCGGTACATATCGTGCCCTCGGAGATCGGGGGTGGCTTCGGCGGCAAGCTGGATGTATCGCTGCAACCGCTGCTGGCAGTCGCTGCCTGGACGCTGAAGCGCCCCGTCCGTACGGTATACAGCCGAAGCGAATCAATGGCGTCCACCACCAAGCGACATCCCTCTCAGATTCATGCGCGTTATGCGTGCGATGCCGAAGGCAAGCTGAGTGCACTGGATTTTCAAGGTGATTTCAACACCGGTGCTTATGCGAGTTGGGGAAGTACCGTCGCTAATCGGGTACCGGTGCACGCCACAGGTCCGTATGCGGTGCTGCACCTGCGCGCACTGACGCGCGCAATTTTTACCAACAATGCCGTGGCCGGTGCGTTTCGCGGCTTTGGTGTGCCACAGGCGCACATCGTGACGGAAGCACTGATTGACGAGCTTGCAGAAAAAACCGGTATCGATCGCCTGGAATTCCGGCTACGCAACGCGATTGTGGCAGGTCAAGCCACTGCGACCGGACAAATACTGTCAGCCAGTGTGGGCATGCGAGCTTGTCTTGAGGCTTTGCGGCCGGCCTGGCAAGAAGCGCAGGCGGCTGCGCAAGCGTTCAACCGAGCCGCTGAAAAAAATTCGACCTTGCGACGTGGTGTGGGTATTGCCTGCATGTGGTACGGCATAGGCAACACGGTGATCGCCAATCCATCGACCATGACTGGTTCACTGCGCGCGAATGGTCGCTTGTTTTTGTACAACGGCGCACAGGAAATCGGTCAGGGCACGGCCACCATCATGCCGCAGATCTTTGCCGATGCGGTCGGCTTGCCGCTCTCTTTGGTGGATCAAGTGATGGGTGATACCGATCTGACTGAAGACGCCGGTAAATCCTCGGCATCTCGCCAGACTTTCGTGTCGGGGAATGCCGCAAAATTTGCTGGCGAGGACTTGCGCCGGCAATTGCTGCAGCTGCTGCAACTGGATGAACCTGCACGTCTGGAGGTTCAAGGAACGCTGCTGATCGGTCGTCATAATGCGCTGGTGCGCTCGATCGACCTGCACGCTCTACCCAGTGACAACCGTGGCGACGTGGCAACGGGTCGTGGTTACTTCAATCCACCCACCGTGCCGCTGGATGCCAATGGTCAGGGTGTGCCGTATGCCACCTATGCGTTTGCCGCGCAGTTCGCCGAAATCGAAGTCGATCTGGCATTGGGTACGCTGCGCGTGTTGCACGTTCATGCAGCGCACGATGTGGGTCGGGCAGTGAACCCGACGCAGGTCGAGGGACAAATCCATGGCGGCATCGCTCAGGGTTTGGGGATGGCACTCATGGAGGAATATATCAGCGGACGTACCGACAACCTGCATGATTACCTCATACCGACAGCCGGAGACATGCCGCAGATCACGGTCCACCTGATCGAAGATCCGGAACCGCTTGGGCCATATGGGGCCAAAGGTGTCGGTGAGCCTGCGCTGATTGCCACGGCACCCGCGATTCTCAACGCACTGCACCACGCCACTGGTGTGCGTGTACACACGATACCGGCGACACCCGATCGCGTGCGTGCCGCCATCCTGCAGCATCAACCATCGACCCAGTCGCATGACCGGACATAACCGAGTCGATCACAGTGCCGATCATGCAGAGGCCTTGCCCTCTACAGAGTTCGAGGTGCGCGTGCTCGACAAATCGCCCCCGCGCAGCGAGAACATGGCATCCAACAAGATAGAGTGCGATGCCTGTCCGGTGCTCTGTCAGATTACCGAAGGCCGCAGTGGCGCCTGTGATCGCTACGCCAATGTGCAAGGAGTACTGACGCGTGTCGATCCTTTGGTGCTCCTGAAATCCGGTGACCTGCCACTCGAGGTCGGGCACAGTGCCGAGCATGGCTCTGCACGGGATACCGCGCAAAAGAACACAAACGAAAAAACCGTTGAGGTCTTCATCACCGGTGTCGGCGCAGGCACCACCTATCCCGACTACAAGCCGGCGCCCTTCATCGTCGCATCGCAGGTACGCGGTGTGGACATGGTGACGGTCGTCACCGAAGGCATTTTCAGCTACTGCAGCTTCAAGGTAAAAATCGACACGGATCGTTATCTGGGTCCGGAGCGCGCCAGCATCCGTCACCGAGGTGAGGCTGTTGGACATGTCACCACCGCAGAATACGGTTCGCAAATGCTTTCGCTGGGCGGCGTGCATCATCTGACCGGCGGCTCGAAAAAAGAAGGCCGAATCACTTGCGAGATGATGCTCGCACTCGGCAACAAGCAAGCGGTCGAACTGGACATTGAAGGTGGTGCAAAACTGATCGTGCAAGCGGGTCGCCCGCCCGTGGTCGACGGTGTGGAAGAAAAACACATGCGCGTGGGCTGTGGCTCGGCCACGATAGGCATTTTTGCGAAGCAGTGGTTTGGTCATGTCGATGAGGTGGTGGTTGTGGATGACCACATCACCGGGGTACTGAGCGAACACCAAGCGGGCCGGTGTCTGGACATGCCGCTCTCCGGCATCAAGATCAAGGGCCGCAAATCCACACCGGGGAGATATTTTCAGGTGGCCAACCCGGGTTCGGGATGGGGTGGCACCGATATCGCTGACCCGCTAGAGATCATTGAGGGCGTCGATCCCGAGCACGCGCGTCCGGGCATGCGGCTCTTGATGACCTCGACTACGGGTGAGCATTCTGCGTGGTTTGTGCTCGACGAGCAACTGCATCCGGTTCCGGCACCCATGCCGCCTGCCGTCAAAAAAGTCGTTGATCGCATTATCGAAAACTGTGAACCCTCGCTGGCCAGTGTGATGTTTCTGGCGGGTGCCGGTGGCTCGCTGCGCGCAGGTGTCACCGACAATCCGGTATGGCTGACGCAGTCGGTCAAACAAGCGATCACGCATGTCAGTTGCGGTGGTGCGCCGGCGTATGTCTGGGCGGGCGGTGGCATTACGGTGATGGTGGACGTCTTGCGCATGCCGGATCGGTCATTTGGTTCCGTGCCCACGCCTGCCATCGTCGCGCCTATCGAATTCACCTTGCGGATGGATGACTACGCCCGGCTTGGGGGGCATCTTGATGCGGTGCGTTCGCTGGAGGATGTGCTTTCCGCAGAAGGTACACGTTCGGTTCAGCAGTTGGCCGAGCGCGGTAGCTGGCCACCACTGCAAAAACCCATGCTGGGCTGAGAAAGACGACATGCCGCCGATGCGCAAACTTCTTGACGATGGCCGCTGGCACTTTCAGTACGGCCCGATTGACTTGGTAATTACCGCCGATGGCGATTCCGCTGCAACCGAGGCATCGCTCGCGTCGTGCTGGCGTCGATTCAGCGAGATTTTGCCGGAACTCGTCGCCGAGTTGCGCACATTGCGTCAGCCGATCTCAACCTCGACCGCGGTGCAGTCTCCGGTCGCACAGCGCATGGTGCATGCGTGCTGGCCGCACCGCGCGCGATTCATTACACCGATGGCAGCAGTAGCGGGTGCTGTGGCGGATGAACTGATGTCCTGTTTTACGCGCACGCCCGAGGTCACGCGCGCCAGCATCAATAATGGGGGTGATATCGCACTGCATCTGCAGCCCGGCCAGTGCTATGACGTGGGTTTGGTCACGAATGTGGCTCAATGGCGCAAACAGGCAGCTTCGCAAGCAGCGACCGACACCTGCGGCAGCTTCCGCATCAGCGCCGAGATGCCGGTACGCGGGGTGGCAACATCCGGGTGGCGTGGCCGCAGTCAAAGTCTGGGCATTGCCGACAGCGTGACCGTGCTCGCAAAAACTGCCGCCGCCGCCGATGCTGCTGCCACCATGATTGCCAATGCAGTGAATGTGATGCACGGTGCGATACTTCGGGTACCGGCAAATCAGCTCAAAGATGACAGCGACCTTGGCGACCGACTGGTGACGACAGCGGTTGGCCCCTTGCCACCGTCACTGGCATATCAGGCACTGCAAGCCGGCGTACGCGAAGCCCAGCGCTGTCTCGATGAAGACATCATCTTTGCAGCCGTGCTGACTTTGCAGGGACAGGTGGCCACGGCCGGATTGACAAAAGACCGGCTGTCGCTTCAGTGGCGCGATGCGGCATGAGATCGCGACGGGTATCGGTAATCACATTATTGGATTGACGGCGGGTTATATCATGCCGTACGACGAAAAGAAAACACGATGAATCTGATCGAGATACGCAGAGTATTCACGCACGTGGAAACGATCTTCCACGAGTTCGGTCCGACGCCTTCCGTTCCGCAGGTGCGTGGAGCAGTGGCTGCGGTGCTGACAAATCCTTATGCGGGCGCCTATCACGCCGACATCGTGCCGCTGATGGAGGCACTCAATCCGGTGGGTCTGGACATGGCCAGCACATTACTGCGCGCGTTGAACAAACAACCGGAAGACATCAACAGCTACGGCAAAGGCGCGATAGTTGGCAGTGCCGGCGAACTCGAGCATGGCGCGCTCTGGCATGTACCCGGTGGCTACGCGATGCGCGAGCTGCTGGGCTGGCATGGTCATCGTGCAGGCTATGCGCAAGCGCAAACACCGGAGCCGAGCGATGGTGTGCCCAAGAGCCGACCGCTGGCGATTGTGCCTTCCACCAAAAAAGTCGGGCCTCCGGGCGCACGGCTCGATGTGCCATTGACGCACATCACGGCCAGCTATGTGCGCAGCCACTTTGATGCCATGGAAGTGTCGGTGCCCGGCGCGCCCGCCGCGGATGAGCTCGTGTTCATTCTGGTGATGTCGACCGGAGCGCGAGTCCATGCACGCGTTGGCGGTTTGGCGCCCGAAGGCATACGCCAATTCGATGGGCAGCGATAGCGAATTTTTCAGCAGCAGAACCCGAATGGACATTCCCATGAAAGCAGAGATTCGAAAAATGATCGTGCAAGTCGACGAAACGCATCGCGAGATGGGACAGCCGATTGATCCGCCAACACGCCGTGCGGTCGCAATTGCCGTCATCGCCAATCCTTTCGCTGGACGCTATGCAGAGAACCTTGATGCACTGATCGATATCGGTGAAGAGCTCGGCAAGCTGCTTGGCGAACAATGCGTTGCCGCCCTGGGCATTGCACCGGGCAAAGCGGAAAGCTACGGCAAGGCGGCTATCGTGGGTGAAGCAGGCGAACTCGAACACGCCGCCGCGATCCTGCATCCCAAACTGGGAGCACCCTTGCGTGAGGCCGTCGAAAAGGGTGCTGCACTGGTACCCTCTGCAAAAAAAATGGGTGGGCTAGGATGTGCGATTGATGTGCCGCTAGGGCACAAGGACGCTGCCTTTGTACGCAGCCATTTTGATGCGATCGAGGCACGCGTGGCCGATGCGCCGAGAGCGAATGAAATTGTCGTGGCAGTAGCGGTGACCGATTCCGGTCGGCCCCTGCCGCGCGTGGGTGGTTTGCAAAAACACGAAATCAAGGGGCAGGACGGCCTGCGCTGATCGTCAACTGGGGAGAGAAACGTGCGTATCAACAAAAAATGGTTCAGCGCCCTGCTGGCATGCGGATTGATGAGTGCAGCCACCCTGCTGCAAGCGCAAACCATCAAGATTGGCGAAGTCAATAGCTACAAGGCGCATGCGAATTTTCTCGGGCCCTACAAGAAAGGCATGGAACTGGCGCTCGACGAGATCAACGCCAGCGGCGGGCTGCTCGGTAAAAAAGTCGAGATTATTTCGCGTGACGATAATGCAAACCCGGGCGATGCCGTACGCGCTGCCGAAGAACTGGTGTCGCGCGAAAAAGTCGATGTACTGACAGGTACCTTCTTGTCGCATGTCGGTCTTGCGGTGACAGATTTCGCGCAGCAGAAAAAGATATTTTTTCTTGCAGCTGAGCCTCTGACCGACAAGATCGTTTGGGAGAACGGCAACCGGTATACCTTCCGTCTGCGTCCCTCCACCTGGATGCAGGTGGCAATGCTGGTGCCGGAGGCTGTACGGCTCAAGAAAAAACGCTGGGCGCTGGTATACCCGAACTATGAATACGGTCAGTCTGCTGTCAACACCTTCAAGCAGTTACTGAAGGCCGCACAGCCGGATGTCGAGTTTGTTGCCGAACAGGCGCCGCCCCTGGGCAAGATGGATGCCGCGGCCGTCACGCAGGCGCTGGCCGATGCAAAACCGGATGCTATTTTCAACGTACTGTTCGGCCCGGATCTGGCCAAGCTGGTGCGCGAGGGGGGTACCCGTGGATTGTTCAAGGGACGCGAGGTGGTCAGTTTGCTCTCGGGCGAACCAGAGTATCTCGATCCGCTCAAGGAAGAGGCACCTGCCGGGTGGATTGTGACCGGCTATCCATGGAGCGGTATCAGCACTCCCGAACACAAGCGCTTCCTCGACGCCTACCAGAAAAAATTCAATGACTACCCGCGCCTCGGTTCCATCGTGGGTTATTCGGCCATCATGTCGATCGCCGCCGGCGTTCGCAAGGCCAACAGCACCAACACCGAGAAGCTGATCGAGGTATTTCATGGTCTCGGTGTTGAGACACCACTTGGGCAAATTCGCTACCGGCCACAGGACAATCAATCCACGATGGGTGCATACGTTGGTCGCATCGCGATAAAAGATGGCAAAGGCGTGATGGTCAACTACCAGTATCAGGATGGCGCGAAGTTCCAGCCCACCGATGCCGAGGTGCGGCAGTTGCGCAAAGCGCCGTGAGCGTGATCGCGCAACAGACTGAAAATCGGACGTCATAGCGAACATGACTCTCTCCAGCCTTTTACTGCAACTGCTCAATGGCTTGGCGGGAGCCTCATCCTTGTTTCTGGTGGCGGCTGGCCTGTCACTGATTTTCGGTGTGACGCGCATCGTCAATTTTGCGCATGGCTCGCTCACCATGCTGGGTTTGTACATCGCGGTGTCGGTGAGCGGCTGGCTGGGAGCGTCGAGCGTCCTCGGTTTCTGGGGCAGCATCGTCATAGCTGCGCTCGGCACTGCGCTGCTGGGTGCACTGATCGAAATCATGCTGCTGCGCCGTATCTATCACGTGCCCGAGCTTTTTCAATTGCTGGCGACCTTCGCGCTGGTTCTGGTCATCAAGGATGTGGCGCTCTACGTGTGGGGCGCTGAAGAATTGCTGGGCCCGCGTGCACCGGGTTTGTCAGGTGCGGTGTCTTTGCTCGGGCAATCCTTCCCGACGTACAACTTGCTGCTGATCGCGATTGGACCCATCGTTCTGCTCCTGATGTGGCTACTGTTGACGCGCACCCGGTGGGGCACGCTGGTACGCGCGGCGACCCAGGACCGCGAGATGGTGAGCGCACTGGGCGTGAATCAGGCGTGGCTGTTCACGAGCGTGTTCGCATTGGGTGCCGGCCTTGCGGGGCTGGGCGGTTCGATTCAAATGCCCAATGAGCCCGCGAGCTTGCATCTTGATCTGCAAACGATAGGCGATGCCTTTGTGGTGGTGGTGGTGGGCGGCATGGGCAGCCTGCCGGGAGCCTACGTGGCAGCCTTGCTGATTTCGGAGACCAAAGCCATCTGCGCTGGTCTGGGCACGCTGCATTTTTTCGGCATGGATTTTTCTTTTTCCAAACTGACCTTGGTCGTTGAATTTCTGATCATGGCGCTGGTGCTGGTCCTGCGGCCGTGGGGTCTGATGGGCAAGCTGTCGGCGGTCACGCGCGGCGCAGATGCCCTCGAGGCGCCACTCTTGCCCGCAAGTCGCGCGCTAAAAATATTCGGCATGTTGATCATGGTGTTGTTGCTGTTCCTGCCACTGCTGCAGGACAGCTTTCCGTATCTGCTGGTGCTGAGCATTGATCTCTTGATTGCGGCCCTGTTCGCGGCAAGCCTGCACTTCATCATGGGGCCGGGTGGCATGCATTCGTTCGGTCACGCTGCGTATTTTGGTCTGGGCGCCTATGGCACCGCGCTGTGCATGAAAGGCTTGGGCTGGCCAATGCTGGCTTCGCTGATGGTCGCACCGCTGCTGGCCGTAGTGGGTGCACTGCTCTTCGGCTGGTTTTGCGTGCGCTTGTCGGGGGTCTATCTCGCGATGCTGACGCTCGCTTTTGCGCAAATTGTTTGGTCCGTGATTTTCCAGTCGGACGACCTCACTGGCGGCAGCAACGGTATCACGGGTTTGTGGCCACCCTCATGGCTGTCCGACAAAGCGAACTACTACTATCTGACTTTGTTGCTGGTGGTGTCGGGCGTTCTGATCATGCGACGTGTGCTGTTTGCGCCTTTCGGCTATGCCCTTCGCGCTGCACGCGATTCAGCCTTGCGCAGTGATGCGATCGGCATCGATGTACGGCGCGTGCAGTGGATGGCTTTCGTGCTCGCCGGGGCTTTCTGCGGCGTGGCGGGTGCATTGTTTGCGTTTTCCAAGGGCAGTATCTCGCCCGAGACCATTCACATCGGTCGTTCGGTGGATGCGCTGGTGATGGTCTTGCTCGGCGGTGTGCAGACGCTCAGCGGACCACTGGTGGGCAGTGTGCTGTTCAGCGGCTTGCAGGATGTGCTCATGCGCGAAACCGAATACTGGCGCGCCGTACTCGGTACCAGCATGCTGTTTCTGGTGATGCTTTTCCCGCAAGGTGTGGCTGGCTATGTGCGCTCTGTGGTCGAGCGTCGCGGAGAGGGCCCATGAGCCTGCTGCAAGTGCGCCATCTGTCCAAGTCGTTCGGCGGCGTTCGTGCGGTCGATGATGTGTCGTTTGATTTGCCCGCCGGACAGTTGCTGGCGCTGCTGGGTCCCAACGGCGCCGGCAAATCAACTTGCTTCAATATGGTGAACGGGCAGATCAAGCCGGATGCCGGTGCAATCCTGCTCGACGGCCGCGATATTGCCGGCTTGGCGCCGCGCGAGATCTGGCGCATGGGTGTTGGACGCACATTTCAGATCGCGGCGACGTTTCATTCGATGACTGTGGTCGAAAACGTTCAAATGGCCCTGCTTTCTCACGAAAAAAAATTGTTCGGCTTGTGGCAACCGGTGCGCACGCACCACCGTGACGAGGCGATGGCTCTGCTGGCACAAGTGGGCATGGCAAATCAGGCAGAGCGCGCCTGTAGCGTACTCTCGTACGGCGATGTCAAACGGGTCGAGCTGGCGATGGCGATGGCGAACAAGCCCAGACTCTTGCTGATGGACGAGCCCACTGCCGGCATGGCGAGCAAGGAACGTCATGCGCTGGTCGCGCTCACCAAGAAGTTGGTGGTCGAACAGCAGTTGGCCGTATTGTTCACCGAGCACAGCATGGATGTGGTGTTTGCCCATGCCGACCGTCTGATCGTGCTGGCGCGCGGCAAGCTGATCGCTGAGGGAGACCCCGGCAGGATACGCAATGATCCGCTCGTCCGTGAAGTGTATTTCGGCACCGGCAGCACGTTCAGCAACGGCGCTGTCCCCGCATGAGTGCGCCGATGCTCGACGTCAGCGGCCTGAATGCCTTTTATGGCAAGGCGCAGATGCTGTTCGATGTGACGTTGCAGGTGGGTCCGGGCGAAGTCGTCGCGCTGATGGGGCGCAATGGTGCTGGCAAATCCACCACCATCAAATCCATTATGGGCATGCTGCAGCACGCGCCCGGACGAGTGCATTTCATGGGGTACGATATTTCGGGGCTCGCACCTTTCCAGATCGCCCGGCGCGGGCTGGGTTTTGTGCCGGAGGACCGGCGAGTGTTTTCGGAGTTGAGCGTGATGCAGAATCTTGAGGTAGGTCGTCGACCGGCACGCACCGGCATACCGCCCTGGACACCCGACCGGCTGTTCGCTCTGTTCCCGAATCTGGGCGAGATGCCCGATCGTCCCGGTGGCAGCATGAGTGGCGGCGAGCAGCAGATGCTGACCGTGGCGCGTACACTCATGGGTAACCCATTGCTGCTGATGCTGGATGAGCCCTCTGAGGGCGTGGCGCCAGTGATTGTTGAACAGATGGCGCACATGATCACGCAGTTGAAGCAGCAGGGCCTTGCCATTTTGCTATCCGAGCAGAATCTTCACTTTGCGCGGCTGGTGTGCGATCGTGCGTATGTGCTGGAGCAGGGGCAGATTCGGTTTTCCGGCTCCATGCGGGAGCTCGCAGCCGACGAGGGCGTGCAGCAGGCATATTTGTCGTTGTAGTTGTTTGTCGGGTGGTCGGTGGTGACCTTTTTTTCAACGTGGTACGAGGAGAACAAAATGAAAGATCAGTACAGTCGTAGAGATACCCTCAGATTGCTCGGTGGCGCCGGCATGCTGGCCGCTCTGGGTGGCGTTGGTTTTAAAGCGAGCGCTGGGGTCAAGATCAGCGATGCCAGCGCCCTCATCGTGGTGGATGTCCAGAACTGTTTTGTGCCTGGCGGCACGCTGCCAGTCAACAAGGGAGATGAAGTCGTCCCCGTCATCAACGCGATCGCCCAAAAATTCAAGAACGTCGTCATTACGCAAGATTGGCACACCAAAGGTCATGTCTCTTTTGCCTCTTCGCACGCAGGCAAAAAACCTTTCGAGACGACCAAGCTCGCCTATGGTGAGCAAGTACTGTGGCCGGATCATTGCGTGCAAGGCACTATTGATGCCGATCTGCATAAAGACCTGGTGATTCCACACGCGCAGCTGATTATCCGCAAGGGCTACCACGAAGGTACCGATAGCTATTCGGCGTTTCAGGAAGCGGATCGCAAGGCGAACACGGGTCTGGCGGGTTACCTCAAAGAGCGCAAGCTCAAGACCGTTTACGTCACCGGACTGGCAACGGATTTTTGCGTTGCCTGGACTGCACTTGACGCCAAATCAGCCGGCTTCGAAGTCTATGTGATTGAAGATGCGTGCCGCGGCATTGATCTCAATGGCTCGGTGGCCAAGGCATGGGAAACCATGAAATCCAAAGGTATCAAGCGTATTCAGTCATCTGATCTGGCCTGATACCGCTTACGTGTTGAACGAGTGAGATCACCATGGCTACTGCGGCAATAGCAGAACAATCCGGCAAAGTCGTCATCAGTAATATTGGCCTCATGCTCTCGGGGGATTTGCAGCACCCGATACATGAGGCCGATACGATCGTGGTCAACGACGGGAAAATTATCGCCGTCGGCAAGCAAAAAGACTGTGACACCGAGGACGCTGATACCTGGATTGATTGTCGCGGTACCGTGGTCTCACCCGGGCTGATCGATTCTCATGTGCACCCCGTCGCTGGGGACTGGACTCCGAGGCAAAATCAGATCAACTGGATCGACTCCGCCTTGCATGGTGGTGTGACCACCATGATTTCGGCGGGCGAAGTACATTACCCCGGCAGGCCCAAAGATATCGTAGGACTCAAGGCGATGGCCATCGCTTCGCAACGCGCGTTCGAGGCATTTCGTCCCTCGGGCGTCAAAGTGCTTGCCGGTGCGCCAGTCATTGAAAAAGGCATGGTCGAATCCGATTTCGCCGAACTCGCGGCGGCCGGTGTCACCTTGCTCGGCGAGGTCGGATTGGGCAGCGTCAAAGCCGGCGACGAAGCGCAGCGCATGGTGGCGTGGGCACGCAAATACGGAATTCAAAGCACCATTCACACCGGTGGCCCTTCGATTCCGGGATCGGGCCTGATCGGCAAGGATGTGATCCTTGAAGCCGATGCTGACATCATCGGTCACATCAACGGTGGCCATACGTCCCTACCCTACAAAGAGGTGTGCGATCTGTGCGAGCAATCGACACGCGGTATCGAGCTGGTGCACAACGGTAATGAGCGCATATCGATACTGACCGCACGTCACGCTCATGAATTGAATTGCTTGCACCGTGTGATCCTGGGTACCGATGGCCCTGCAGGATCAGGCGTGCAGCCGCTGGGTATATTGCGCATGATCGCGCAATTGGCCAGTCTGGCCGACATTCCGACTGAACTGGCATTCTGCTTCGCTACCGGAAACACAGCGCGTTTGCGTCATCTGAATTGCGGATTGATCGAAGTGGGGCGCGCTGCCGATTTTGTTTTCATGGATCGTGCGCAGCACACCGCCGGCAAAGATTTTCTCGACAGCCTAAAGCTAGGCGATCTGCCGGGTGTCGGCATGGTGATGATTGACGGTATCGTTCGCTGCCAGCGCAGCAGAAATACGCCACCTGCCATGGAGGTGCCGGTGATGCATCGCGGATCCCTGTCACGGTGATTCATCTGGCGATACATAACATTTGTGTCCGGTCCTCCCTGATCGCTGCAGGTACGGAACCGTCACTCACCCTTTTGTCTGATGTTTCATGAGCGGCGCACTCGACGGTATCAAGGTACTCGATCTGTCGCGTGTTTTGGCAGGTCCCTGGTCAACACAGAATCTCGCCGATCTTGGCGCAGAGGTGATCAAGGTAGAACGCCCTGGTGTTGGTGACGATACGCGAAGCTGGGGCCCGCCGTTTGTCGCACATTCGAATGGCAGGGATCGTGATGCGGCCTATTTTTTCTGCGCGAATCGGAATAAACGCTCCCTGACAATCGACTTCACTCAAGCGTCGGGTCGCGAGATTCTGCACAAGCTGGTGCGTACCGCCGATGTGCTGGTCGAAAATTTCAAAGTGGGCGGACTGAAGAAACACGCTCTGGATTACGACACACTGTCTACGATCAATCCGGGGCTGATCTACTGCTCGATCACGGGCTTCGGTCAGCAGGGTCCCTATGCCGAACGACCCGGTTACGATGCCCTGATTCAAGCGATGGGCGGCTTGATGAGCATTACGGGCGAGCCTGACACGGTCATCGGTGGCGGCCCACAAAAGGTCGGCGTGGCGGTCGTGGATATTTTCACCGGTCTCTACGCAACCAATGCCATCCTCGCCGCGTTGTATCACCGCAGTCGCACTCAGCAAGGCCAGCACATCGATATCGCTTTGCTGGATGTGCAGGTGGCCACGCTGGCGAATCAGGCGGGAAATTACCTGCTGGCGGGCGAGCTACCCGTGCGTATGGGCAGTGCCCATCCCTCCATCGTGCCCTACCAGCCATTTGCCTGCGCCGATGGTCACGTGATGCTAGCGATAGGCAACGACACTCAGTTTGGCAGCTTCTGCCGCGCGTCGGGCAATGATGAGATCGCTCGCGACTCGAGATTTTCCAGTAATGCAGCGCGCGTTGAGCATCGCGCTGCACTGCTCGGTCTTTTAGAACCCCTGATGAAACAGCGAACGATTGATCAGTGGTGCTCGCTGGCCGAGCAGGCCAGCTTCCCGTGTGGCCCCATCAATACAATCGACCGTGTATTTACCGACCCACAGGTTCAATCGCGGGGCATGCGCATCGGCATGGCATCAGAAACGTATGGCAAGGTTGATCTCGTTGCCAGTCCCATGCGCTTGAGCGCAACACCCGTCAGCTATCGTCGCGCACCGCCGGCACTGGGGGCAGACACAGATGCTATTTTGGGGGAGCTGGGATTGACTCAAGCGGAACTTCATCGCTTGCGCGAGACTGGTGTGATTTAGAGGTTTGAATTTTCGCCCCACGACTCGCATCAAACGCTTTTCGGAATTCTCGTCGTCGAGCTTCCGACCAGCCCCACGCGCCATAAAACAGCTCAGGCTGTTGCGCCACATACCGATGGTAATAATGCAGATAGCGTTTGCAGTACGCTTCCAGCACTTCCAGCGGTACATCATCTGAGTACTTGAATCGCAGCTCGCGCATTAATGTCGGTAGATTGTCCACGCCTCGATGTTACCCCTAAGCCGCGCGTCACTTTGTCCCGGATCTTGGGTTGCGCCGGGCAGCGGGACGCGCTTATGCAATGCAAAATATTCGCTGTACTCAAAATCCATGCGCTTTTAGCGAGCGTCCAGTCAACCGGCCGCACCCTGCCGTAGGTAGAGGCGCTAACAGAGAGCCGCTGGCCAGATTTTGACGCAAACATGCGGTCTCTCCGTGGCCCTAGAGCGTGGATTTACTCAGCAACTCACGGGTCTATTGTCGGACAGATTCGGCAGCGGTTGGCCAGCCGATACAATCTGGATGCGCGCGGAAGTTACGCAGCCACCAAGCCCAGTCTTGCGGCAACAGCGCCCACGGATCGGGGTGAGCGAGTTCGCGCGCTGCCCACAGGGGCCAGTGCGGATTCGACAGCGCAGGCCGGCCCAGCATCACAATATCGGTGGCACCCTCGCGAACAACGCGATCGGCGACGGCGGGCAAACCGAGGTTCCAGCTGGTAGCCACCGGAATACCGACCTCACGCCGAACCCGCTCCGCACGCGATACCATCGCCGCCAGCTCGGCGAAAGGCTTGGGCTCCATGTCGTCCGTGTTGAAACCCCAGCTGAGGTCTGCCAGATCCAGCCCGCGACCCTTCATGAGCGCGACCGCCTTCACTGAATCATCGAATTGCAAGCCTGCGGGATTCAAGTCATCCGCGCCGAGTCGCATGGTGAGTGGCAATCGCTCAGGCCAAACAGTACGCACAGCATCTATAACCTCGAGGTGAAATCGCAACCGGTTTTCCAGCGAGCCGCCATAGGCATCGGTGCGCTGATTGGCCAGCGGAGAGAGAAAGCTCGCGCCCAGATAGCCATGCGCAAAGTGCAGCTCAAGCCACTCAAAGCCCGCCTCAACAGCCCGGCGCGCAGCGTCTGCGTACGCACGATGCAACGCGCGGATTTCGTCGACATCAAGCGCATGCACCGGGTACGGTCTCACGCCACCGAATGGGACATTGGATGGGCCACGAACCTGCCATCCACGCGCATCATCCGGCGGTAGCTGACGACGCCCCTCCCAGGGCGGACACTCGCTGCCCTTGCGCCCCGTGTGCCCAAGCTGAATCGCCGGCACCGCGCCCATCTCCTTCACCAAACGCGCGAGCCTGGCGAGACCCGCAATGTGCGCATCATCCCAAATACCGGCGCAGCTGACGCTGGTACGTCCATCGGGCGTAATCGCAATCTGCTCCGGAAACACAAGCCCGAAACCGCCCGCAGCACGAGAGCCAGCCAGCATGACATGAAAGTCGCCGATATGACCGTCAACAGCACGATGCTGCGTCATTGGGGACATCGCGATACGGTTACGCAGTGTGATGTCTTTGAGCGTAAAAGGACTGAAGAGATCGGGCATTAGTCGTGGGGTGATAAGGGATTGGCAGTCATTCTGCTGATATGCCATACGTTCGTGGCGAATTCACTCAGCACGGTTTCAGCGAGCTCGCAGAAGACGAATATAAAAAACACGTCTGGCCTATTTGATTTCATACCAAACCCCACGCCCGCTCCCACGCTGAGTCAAATAATTTTCCTCGACCAGATTGCGAAAATGCACTTTCAAGGTGTTGCGGCTGGCACCTGTCAATTTGATGATATCCCCAATGGTGACTCGTCCGTGCTCGCGGGCGAACTCGACGATCTGCAGCGAGAGTTCTGGCAGGGCTGCCAGCACAATCTTTTCCCGCTCGACTTTCTTTTCCAGTCGCCTCACCTGCTCTGCCAATGAGCGCAGGAAAAAGACGAGCCACGGCTGCCAGTTGGGCGCGTCGGTACGAATGGATCCTTGCGTTTGTCGCAAAGCCAGGTAATAGGCTTCCTTGTTCAGCTCGATCACGCTTTCCAGCGAGCTGTACGGCACATAGGCATAGCCCGCCTGCAGCAGCAGAAGCGTGGTCAGCACGCGACTGAGTCGCCCATTCCCATCCTGGAACGGGTGAATCTCCAAAAACACCACCACGAATATCGCAATGATCAACAAGGGATGAAGCTGCGCCTGCTCTCGCTCTCTCACCACCCAGTCGATTAATTCGGCCATCAGGTGTGGCGTATCAAACGGCGAGGCCGTCTCGAAGACGATACCGATCTGAACGCCGCTCTCATCAAAGGCAGCGACATGATTCGTATTGATCTTGTACTGGCCCCGATGTCGGGCATCCTTCTCGATGTGGCGCAACAGGGTCTGATGAAGTTGCTTGATGTGGCTCTCGTTGAAAGGAGTGTCTTGCCATGAACCGAACACCACATCCATCAGCTCGGCGCAGCCGGCCACCTCTTGTTCGTCACGCGTCTCGAGGGTCTGAATCGCCAGGTTGGAAAGCAGACGCTCCACTGCGCGGTCACTGAGCTTGTTACCATCAATGCGCGTCGATGAGCCAATGCTCTCGATCGTGGCGACTCGGCGTAGGGCCAAGAGACGATCGGGTGCAAGCGTCCCCAACGCGCGCCAGGCACCTTTGAATTCATCAACCCGGGCGATCAGTTTGAGAATTTCGGGCGTGATGTGTAGCGTGTCAGAGTTCAGCATGGCTTCAATAATACACCTATTTACACCCATTTATGCAGGATAAGTATTTATATGGGTGTAAATAGTTATTTTTATGGTTGCCGGAGGGGTACCGGAATTTATCGTCCTGAAAAACGGGGCCACCCGCCTGACAAGTCAGCGGTCAATGATTGACTTTGACTGAATTCGGGCCTAAATTCAGCCCCACCCCACATTGCGGAGCCGGCCATGCAATCCTTCACCAATATCAAGTCCATTTCCTATTTGAAAAGCCATGCAGCACAAATTTCCGAAGACTTGCAGCTCAATGGAAGTCCCTTCGTCATCACCCAGAATGGCGAAGCCAGCATGGTGATTGAGAGCGTTCAACAATTTCAGGAAAAAGAAGCGCTGATTGCGGCTCTGAAAATCATCGCCTTGGGTGAAAAGGATCGTCTGGAAAACAAAGGGCTCAACGCCGACGAATCACGCGCACAACTCCGCGCTGCGCGTGAGCGGCGCAAATAATGGCCGTCATCATCCTGCCCGATGCGCAAGACGACTTACTGTCGCTTCAGGGGTACATGCTGGATCAATGGGGTGAAGTCGAGTGGCTAAAGGCCGAAGACGAGATTTTTGAAAAGCTGAAACAGGTCGATGCCGGGAACTACCCGGGCACTGCCGTCAAAGAGCTGACATCGGTAGGGATTTTTGAATACCAATATGTGTTTACATCACATCACAAGCTGCTCTACCGACAAATCGGCGACAGTATTTATGTGTATGCCATCGCAGGACACAAGCAGGATTTTCCTTCGTTGCTAATGAAGCGAATGCTAAAAAGGTAGGTTCCACCGCCATGACTGTCAATCACGTGTTCTCGAAATAAGGATTGTCAATAATGACAGGCTACTTCAAAAATGTCACCTGCAAAATTATGGCGGATTTGCCCATATTTTTGATAGAGTATTTTTGCTTGTCTTCAGGCTTATCAGTAGATATCACATCGCCTGTTTTCAAAGTATAAAGCGCCGTTGAGCCATCATCATACTTTCGTTGAATCGCGCCACCTTTCACGGCATATACAAGTCGATCTTGTTCTCTGACTACACTAGGCGATTCAGCACCGGGCTTTATGGTAACGAGCACCACTCTAACACGATCATTTTCAATCAAATCTTTTACAACATATCCATGATGATCTGCCATCGCAGCACCAGTATTCAAGAGAAGCAGAGAGACAAAAATAAAAACAAATTTTTTCATGACAATCTCCTTTTTTGAAAAACTTTTAGAATAGAAAAATAACCTACTTATTTAAAACACTCACTCACTTCCCCACCAACACTAGATTCACATCACTAATCAATTGCGGCTCTTGCTTGCGACTCATCATTGCTGCATGTCTGCTCACATTCTCAGCAAGACATGAGTGCATTTCACCAAGCGTAATCTTGCCGTCTTTTTTGCATCAGCATCACCCTCCATGCCTTTCTTTAGGTAATAACTGAACATACCGTGCTGGAGTCCAGGATTTGAGCTGGAGATTTGATCATTCTGACTAGCAGTGATGACATTTAAGTTTTCAGGAAAATATCTGCTATCACTTTTGAGCCGAACAGGTCGCGCACTAGCCACAAGTGTTTCACCTGACCGTGCTTGACCGCTGCAGTAAGCATCTAGAAAGATTGTGACCAACTTTAGTTTAGCCAGCATCAGCGCTGCATTGAGTTTGCTGAATGGTATGGCAGTATCGTCAATCCCTTCACGATCAGCACGAGGAGGAACTGCGACTTTCTGAACTGTCAAAAATTAATAGTTCTTATTTTTCACAAGCTATTTTCCACTCAATCTCTGAGGCACTTTGTTTTTCTATTTTTCTCCATTCAAGATAATTAGCATCTTTCATAATCGTGTGG
>JAJTGC010000051.1 GCA_021298975.1 Oxalobacteraceae bacterium | reverse complement strand
ACTGACCATGGCAGACCGGATGTCGATCAACTGCTGGCGCTTGTCGGGTCGGATACGGCGGCGCATCAGATCGCATTGCACATGAGTTGATACGGGTCTGTGGACAAGGCGCTAGCGCTTTGACACAGGTGGTGTAGCAACACGAGTAAACAGCCGGAGGCGCAGTAGCGTTTCCGGCTTTTTTTTAGTCATCCTCTTTCATCAAAATTCTTGTTGCGTGTCTCATGTACTAAAACCAGACGCGCGGTTCACACTCTTGGTCGGCTTGCTGGAGAGATTTCGCCTGACAAATCAAATACCTGGCAGGATTCTCGACGCATGCGTAGTGATAAATGTGTTGCGAAACGCTTACAAAAACGAATTCATTTCTCTGGCGCATGCTTGTGCCCGCCTTGCTTCAATGATTACCATCCTCGCAACTTATCCGGGCATGTCCCGACTATTCGAGGAGAAAGTCAATGTCACAAAACCTGAGCAACAACAAACAAGCTTCGGCCAATGGGTATGTGGGTGCCGAAGCCCAGCCGGTCAATATTGGCTTGCGGCTGCGCGCAGTGGATCAGTCTGATCGGTCTATCGTCTCGAACATTACCGGAGTTCATCTCGGTTCAGGTTTTGCGTTCATTGATTTCGGTTTCATTGAGCAGACTGCCCTGACCGAAGTGACACGCGCTGCGCGCGCTGGTGAGCAGAAAAACCCGACGCTGGACGGTCGCCTCGAGTGCCGCATTGCCATGGGTATCGGTGACCTTGCGCAGTTGGCGCGGCAGATTGAACAAGTCATCGCGGCCGCCGGCAAGGCGCGTACGGTAGCTTCGCCGCCGCAACAAGATCCTCTGGTACCCGATCCAGTCTCCAGCTTGCAATAAGTCCCCCCACCAGGGTGCCGCGTCGGTTACGCGGCACCCTCTGCTGCAAATCCAGCCTGCTCCTGAAAGCCACCATGAACAAGTCGCTTGCTGCGTCCGTTGTGCCTGACACCACGCCTGCACAGATGCCGCCCGTGCTCAGGGCTGTCATTTCGGCCAGTCGTTCAGCGATTGCCTCCGCTGCCATGTTCAGTCTGTTTCTGAATCTGCTCATGCTGGTGCCATCGATTTATATGCTGCAGGTCTACGACCGGGTGCTATCCACTGGCAGCGTTCCTACGCTGCTCATGCTCACACTGATAACCACCTTCCTTTTTATCGTTTTTGGTGGCCTTGAATGGTTGCGTGCGCAGGTGATGATCGTTGCCAGCATGCGATTTGATGGGATGCTGGGCCCCAAGGTACATGACGCGATCTTTGCGCGCACCGTCGTCAGCAGCGGTCGTCGATCCAGCGCGCAGCCCCTGGAAGACATCGACCGCGTGCGTCAGTTTGTCACTGGCCCCGGTTTGTTTGCGCTGCTTGATGCGCCCTGGACTCCCATCTACGTTGGTCTCATGTTTGTGTTTCACCCATGGATGGGCTTGGCGGCAGTGCTCTCCATTATTTTGCTTGCAGGACTGACGTTGTGGACCGAGCTGGCGACCCATCAGCTGCTGCAAGAAGCCAATCGTTCCAGTATGGCTGCCAACCAGCAGACCGCTTCCCATTTGCGCAATGCTGAAGTCATTGCGGCCATGGGTATGCTGCCGCGGCTGCGCGAACGCTGGTTGAGTGAGCGCAGTACCGCGCTGGATGCGCAACACCGTGCGAGCGCGCGCGCCGGTCTGATTGCCGCCATCTCGAAAACCTACCGCTTGACCTCGCAGTCCTTGATTCTCGGACTCGGGGCTTATCTGGCCATCCGACGCGAGATATCGCCGGGCATGGTGATCGCAGGATCCATCCTGCTGGGTCGTGCGCTCGCGCCTATTGATCAGCTGATTGGCAGCTGGCGCACGCTGACCGCAGCGCGTACGGCGTTTCGGCGTCTGGCGGACTTGCTGCGCGAGCATCCCGAGGCGGATGAGGTGATGGCGCTGCCACAGGTCGCAGGCGCGTACCAGCTCGAGAAAGTCGTGATCACGCCTTCTGGTGCGCGCGCACCCGTGATCAAGGAATTGACACTGCACCTGCCCGCCGGCACACAGCTGGGCGTCATCGGACCCAGTGCCGCAGGCAAGTCAACGCTGCTGCGGGCGCTTCTGGGGCTCAACTATCCGCAATCGGGCACGCTCACGCTCGATGGTGCAGCGCTGTCCCAGTACGCGCGCGTTGCACTGGGTAGTGCGGTGGGTTATTTGCCGCAGGATGTGGAACTGCTTGATGGCACGATCGCAGAAAATATCGCTCGTTTCGGTGATGTGGATGCAGACGCGGTCGTCAAGGCGGCCAGGCACGCTGGTGTGCACGAGATGATTTTGGCGCTGCCTGAGGGCTACGAGACGCGACTCGAGGGAAATTTCAGTTTGTCGGCCGGCCAGCGCCAGCGTGTGGCGCTGGCGCGTGCACTCTATGGTGATCCTGCCGTCGTGATTCTCGATGAGCCGAATTCCAATCTGGATGAAGCGGGCAATGCGGCCTTGCAAAAGGCCTTGGACGCGCTGCGCGAGCTGGGAAGCACGGTGGTCATCGTCACCCACCGCAGCGGTATCCTGGAAAAAGTCGACGCTGTATTGCTGCTGGTCGACGGCAAGCGGGTACTGCATGGATCGCCCACCGAGGTCGCTACCGCGCTTCATCAGCGCAACGCATCGAGCGCCGCTACATCGCCTGTCAGCAAGGCGGTCGCATGAGGCCCGTCGATCGTACTCAGGATAAACCGCCGATCGGCTCGCAGCCCGTGCACCCGGCAGCGAGCGTGCCGGCGAACGACACTTCCCTTGATCCCGCCGTTGAGCGTCGCGAGCGAAGGCTGCGCTATGGCGGCTTGCTGCTGGTTCTGCTGCTCTTTGTTGGGTTCGGTGTGTGGTCGGTCAAAGCGCCACTGGATAGTGCGGCAATTGGCTCTGGCGTCGTCGTTCTGGAGAAGTACCGCAAATCGGTGGACCACCTCGAGGGCGGCATCGTGCGCGAAGTGAGGGTGACCGAAGGCCAGTGGGTCAGGCGCGGCGAGGTGCTGGTCATGCTGGACGATGTGCAGTCCCTGTCGCAGTTGGAGCAGGTGCGCAGTCAGCTGCTGGTTGATCTGGCGCGCGAAGCCAGACTGGTTGCTCAGCGAGATGGTCTGGATAAAGTGCGCTATCCCGCAGCGCTGGCGAACATGGCGAGTGACCCGCGCGCGGCCGAGAGCATGCGCTTGCAGGATCAGACGTTCAGGGCGCGCCGCCAGGTGCAGCAGGGCGAGATCTTGTTGTATGAGCGGCAGATCGCCCAGTTGAAAGAAAAAGGCGACAGTTTGCGCCAGCAAAAAACAATGCGTGATCGTCTGGCGGAATCTTATGAAAAAGAACGTGTGGATTTTGAGGCGCTTGCCCGCGAGGGTTATGCCGAGCGGCAGCGTGTGCGCGATATGGAGCGCAATCTTGCGATCAACGAAGGACAGCGCGATGCCCTGCAAAATGACATTGCTTCAACCGAAGTTGAAATCAGTGCCACCCGACTGAAAATCCTGCAGCTGGAAAAAGACCTGCAGCGGGAAGTGGCGAAAGAGCTCTCGGAGGTGCAGTCGGAGCTGTTCGGATTACGCGAAAAAATACGTGCGCATGAGGATACCCATCGTCGCACTGCGATAGCGGCACCGGAAGAGGGTCGCGTGCTGGGTCTGGGGGTACATACGAGAGGCGAGGTGCTCAAGCCTGGTGCGCATATTCTCGATATCGTGCCGGGTGAGGAAGCCTTGATCGTCGAGGCCAAGCTGTCACCGCAGGATGTTGATCAGTTGCGTGTGGGGCAGATGGCAGAAGTCAGGTTCACGGCCTTCCGCCAGCGTGACATGCCGCGCATCGAGGGCACGCTGGCCACGCTGTCGGCTGACCGGATGATGGAAGACATCAACGGAACCAAGCAGCCCTACTACCTGGGTCGCGTGTCGATCACCCCCAAGGGCATGCAGGATCTGACCCGGCTTAAGCTTGATCTGGTTGCAGGCATGCCCGCCGAGGTGCTGGTGAAGACCGGGCAGCGCACGTTCTGGCATTACCTCACGGCGCCGCTGTCGGACATGCTGGTGCGTTCACTGAAGGAGGATTGATTTGCGCAACTCGCTTAACCGCTTCTTTCATGCCTGTATGGCTTTTGCTTTGCTGATGTCCTGCGAATACGCGATGGCGACGGATCTGCTCGGCTTGTATCAATCGGCGATGAGTGACAACCCAGCACTCAAGGCACGTCGTTTCGGTGTGGACCGCGCGCGCGCCGATGCCGATCAGGCAGTCAGCCGGCTCTACCCGCAATCCAGTTTGCAGACCTCGGTGTCCCGCAATGATTACAACGATGCGTTGGGAGATCAGCGGTATGGTGGCCGCCGTACCGTATTGCAGGCGCGCCAGGCCATCATCGACCTGCCGTCGTATTACCGCAGTGATGGTGCACGATTTGCAATCCGCAGAGCAGAGCAGGAAGCTGCCAATGTACGTGCCGAGCTGTTTGCGCAAATCGCAGATCACTATCTGAATGCGCTGCAGGCGGATGATGAGCTGATGCAGCTGCAGTCCGAGAAAGAGGCCGCCCAAAAGCAAGTCGAACGCCTGCGCTCAATGCGAGCGCGGGAAATGGTCAAGGTCACCGACCTGACCGAGGCGATCGCCTGGCTGCAGCAGATTAATACCCGCATGATTGATGCAGTCAACAAGGGCGAGGCGGCACGCGTTCGGCTGCGAGAACTATCGGGCAAAGACGCCCGAGTTGTTGCGATGCTGGTGCGTGCAGATTTTCCGGCGGTGCCGGAGAGTGCCGATCATTGGGTGACTGCGGCAAGAGAAAACAATCCTGCTATTGCTGCGCGGCGCGAGGCTTTGCAGTCAAGCCGGCGTGCTGCCGATGCTGCGCGTGCCGAGCACTATCCCCAGCTGTCGTTCTCGCTGCAGTACAGCCAGTCCAATCTGACGTATGACAATCTTTCGCAACGTTCCTATAACGTAGGCAGTGCTTCGCTGGATCTGCGCATACCGATTTACGAGGGCGGGCGAGCCAGTGCCGCCGAGGCATCCGCGCTGGCGCAGCAAGCGATCGATCAGGAACAGCTGGAGGGCTTGTTGCGCGAGATGGAAAGAGAGACGCGTGTCATTCATGCGTCAGCACAAGCCAATCGTGCCCGCATCGACTCCACGAACGCAGAAGTCGATGCGTTGACGCAAACGGCGCGCGCGCAGGAGCGCGGCTATGAATTGGGGGTGGCGACGGTCATTCAGGTGCTGGACGCACGCCGGCGTCTTTTGCGTGCGCGCAGCGATCAGTCTCGCGCACGTTACGATTACCTGCGCGACCTGATCGCATTGCGCATCCGTGCCGGCGTACTGACGGAAGCGGATGTCGCAGAATTCAACCGATGGTTTGGACCCCGGCCCTCGTGATGGCTGCGATGAATCTGACCCTCGGCTGCGGGCTGTGCATCGGTTTGAAAAATGCCCAGTCCTTCTCGCCTGATCATTCGCATACCTGATTGAAGAGCTGTTCTGCTCTGGAGCCCGGCCCGGCGTCGGCAAATGGCATGGCGCCTGCCTCCTCCGAGACCGGCTTGCCGGCACCCATGCGCTGCGGATGTCGTGAAGTACCCAACACGCGCCATTTGCGGGCGCGGCATCGATACTCGACTGCAAACAGTACGGATTGATAAGGCTTGCCAGAGGCATCTGTGGTGGCGTTTTTCAGATCGTGCAAGTCCCAGACAAAGGCCGTATCGCCCATCTTCCGGGTGCGCAGGCTGTCGTAGTACATCAGGCTCTCGTCGCTCTCGGCATAGCGAACCCACTGCTGAGCCATTACGGGCGCAGTGCAGAAAAAAAGCAAGGCGGTCAGGCAGGTTTTCATGGTGGCGATCATCAGGAGGAAAAGGCAGGTCTCCCGCATTGTATGATGCACTGTCAATTTTCCGGATAACTGAGATGAAGTGTGTCATTTTGTGGGCCTCTTTCATGGGGCTATGCCTGCCGCTGGCTGCGCGCTCGGCGGACATTCAATATGAGTGCGAAGGCAAGCGACGCTTCGAGCATCGGGGTGCACCGTCAACGGTGCCGGCCGATGCCCGCCATCGCTATGAGGTAGCAGGCCTGAAGATGGAGGGGCTGAACTGCAAGCTCAGTGATGAACTAATTAGCTGCATGGGTCTGACGCCGGAGAGCGCGATGCGCAAGGTGGTCATTGATCGCATCGCCATCACGGTCAGCGATACACTCGAGATGCCGACCTCCTCGTTGATTTTCGAAGGTCGCTGCAAGTAAGTTATCGCTTGGATCACTTGTCTTCTTCATCCATCGTCATCATCGGCGCAGGTATCGCCGGTGCGAGTGTCGCTCGACAGTTCGCCGGCAGGGGCATGGCGGTCACGGTGCTGGAGCGTGAGCAGCCTGCTGCGGGCGGGTCCGGCAATCCTGTCGCGGTGGTGCGGCCTGAGCCGGGCGGTGCCGATAATCCGATTGCCGAATTTTCTGCTGCGGGCGTGCGTTGGCTCCAGGAGTGGCTCGCCCAGCATGGCAGCGTCGTGCCGCATGCCTTTTGCGGCGCATTTCGCATGACACGCGATCAGCGGCGTCATGACAAGTTGCGTGATTACGCGAGCACGCGTGCGCATGATGAGATTGCCGAATTCAGCGGCGTGGCAGCAGATCAGCTATGTGGACAGGCGCCAGCCAGTTCCGGATTTTTTTTGCCGCAGGCCGGATGGATTGATCCCGTTGCGCTTGTTCATGCCATGCTCGATCATCCGCTGATTCATGTGCGTACGCGCGCCGAAGTCATAGCCCTCGATCAGAATGCCGACGGTTCATGGCAGCTGAGTCTGTCTGAAGGTGAAATTTTTTCTGCCAGCCAGGTCGTCATGGCAACCGCCTATGCAACGCAACTGAGCCCGGTGCCCTTGGCCGTCGATCGGGCCCGTGGGCAGTTGTCCGTCATACCCGAACAAGCGGACCGGGCGATTCATGTGATTGTCTGTCGCGACGGCTACATCACGCCAGCCATCAACGGTGTCCATACGATAGGCGCGACGATTCAGTATGACGACGAGGATGGGTCGGCTCGCAGATCAGATGACCTGGAAAATTTCCAGCGCTTGCAGCGCTTGCTGCCCGACTTTGCCAAGGATCCTGGTGTCGTTCGCAGTGGTCGCGTCGCGTGGCGTGCGACGACACAAGACAGGCTGCCGCTGGTGGGCAGGATCGCCGCAGGTTTGTCTGTGAGCGTGGGGCATGGTTCGCGTGGCATAGCGTGTGCGCCGCTCTGCGCTGAATTACTGGTCGCAGCGTTGTGCGGTGAACCCTTGCCAATGGTGCGTGACTGGCTGAATCGGCTGGATCCTTTGCGCTTTGGCCCGCGTTGAGTCGGATGGATCCCCATTCGTTTGGGTTGACGCGCGGCGACAGTGCTCAGCTGAACAGCCGCGCCAGTTCGAGGCCGGGCTCCTCGGCACGCATGAAGGCTTCACCCACCAGAAAAGCGTGAACGTCGGCATCGCGCATGCGTTTGACATCGTCCGGGGCGAGGATGCCGGATTCGGTGATGACCAATTTGTCGGGCGAGATGCGAGGCAAGAGCTTGATCGTGGTGTCGAGGCTGGTTTCGAAAGTGCGCAGATTACGATTGTTAATACCCAGCATGGCGGTTTTCAGCCGGAGCGCGGCATTCAGTTCATCAGCGTCATGCACTTCGACCAGCACACCCATGCCCAGTTCATGCGCGCAGGCTTCGAGTTCGGCCATCAGGCCGTGATCGAGCGCGGCAACAATCAGCAATACGCAATCGGCGCCCCAGGAACGTGCCTGATAGATTTGGTACGGATCGATGATGAAGTCTTTGCGTAAGGCCGGAATCTCGCAGGCAGCGCGTGCCTGCTGCAGATATTCAGGCGCGCCCTGAAAAAAATGAACATCGGTCAGAACAGACAGGCAAGCGGCGCCGTGCTGCGCATAGCTTTGCGCGATGTCGGCGGGTTGAAAATTTTCGCGCAGCACGCCTTTGGAGGGTGATGCTTTTTTTACTTCGGCAATTACGGCTGCTTTACCTGCGGCGATCTTGCTGCGCAGGCTGGCCTCGAAGCCGCGTATCTGTGTGCGCGAGGCGTGGTCAGATTCGACATCGCGGCGCAGGCTTTTCAGATCCTGATGTTTTTTGGCAGCAGCGACTTCGTCAGCTTTTACGTCGAGGATTTTGTTGAGTATGTCGGACATGAGCGTAATGGCGATTATTATTTTGCGGGTTTTTACGAAGCTACGATGTGCCCAGCTTGCGCGTGAATTGCGCGAACTGATCGAGTTTGGCACGCGCAGCGCCGGACGCGAGGGTTTCGCGCGCCCGAGTGACGCCTTCGGCAATGCTGGCGGCGGCACCGGCTGCGTACAGTGCGGCACCCGAATTCAACAGCACAATGTCACGCGCAGGCCCGGCCCGGTTATCTAGCGCTTCAAGGATTTTTTCTTTGGACTCGGCAGCATCCGCCACCCGCAACTGGCGGCTGGAGGTCATGGGCACGCCGAAGTCTTCGGGGTGGATGTCGTATTCGCGGATTTCGCCGTTGACCAGTTCGCCCACCATGGTCGCCGACCCCAGTGAAATTTCATCCATATTGTCGCGTGCCCAGACCACGACCGCATGTTTTGCACCTAGTCGCTGCAGCACGCGAGCCTGAATACCGACCAGATCCGGGTGAAATACACCCATCATGATGTTAGGCGCACCCGCAGGATTGGTCAGCGGGCCGAGGATATTGAAAATGGTGCGTACGCCCAGCTCCTTGCGTACCGGCGCTGCATGCTTCATCGCTGCGTGGTGGTTGGGGGCGAACATGAAACCGATACCCGTCTCCGCGATGCAAGCAGCAACTTGTTGCGGTGTGAGGTGAATGTGTACACCCAATGCTTCCAGCGCATCTGCACTGCCCGATGAGGAGGAGACGCTGCGACCGCCGTGTTTGGCCACACGCGCCCCCGCCGCTGCTACGACAAACATGGTTGCGGTTGAGATGTTGAATGTGTTGGCACCATCGCCCCCGGTGCCGACGATGTCCACCAGTTTGTCGGCGTCCGGCACATCCACTTTCGCGGCGAATTCGCGCATCACTTGCGCAGCCGCTGCGATTTCACCGATGGACTCTTTTTTGACACGCAGTCCCATGGTGAGCGCTGCAATCATGACAGGCGACATCTCGCCACCCATGATTTGGCGGAACAGTGCCAGCATTTCATCGTGAAAGATTTCGCGGTGTTCAATGATGCGCATAAGCGCTTGTTGCGGTGTCAGTGTCATGGTCCGTCTGAGATTCAGGTCGTGAGGAAGTTTTTCAGGAGCGCGTGGCCATGCTCGGAGAGGATGGATTCCGGATGAAACTGCACACCTTCAATCGCAAATGCTTTGTGACGCACGCCCATGATTTCACCATCGTCGGTCCATGCCGTGATTTCAAGGCAGTCAGGCAGAGAGGCGCGCTCGATCGCGAGCGAGTGATAACGAATGATCGTATAAGGGCTGGGCAAGTCTTTGAATACGCCCACGCCCGTGTGCGTGATGGGCGAGGTTTTTCCGTGCATGACTTCCTGCGCACGAATGATGTTGCCGCCAAAGGCCGCACCGATACTCTGATGGCCGAGGCAGACACCCAGTATCGGCAGCTTGCCAGCGAAATGCTTGAGCACCGGTACCGAGACGCCGGCCTCGTGCGGTGTGCAGGGACCGGGCGAAATGCAGATGCGCGATGGATTCAGTGCTTCGATTTGCTCAAGGCTGATTTCGTCGTTGCGGTAAGTACGAACCTCTTCGCCCAGTTCGCCAAAATATTGCACGAGGTTGAAGGTGAACGAGTCGTAGTTGTCGATCATCAGCAGCATGTCAAATCTCCCCATCCAGTCCGTCTTGCACCTGCTCTGCGGCTCTTAATACGGCGCGCGCCTTATTTTGGTTCCGGCCGCTGCGCTTAACCTGCACTGTGTGCAGGTTAGCCTGCACCGAAATAATTCGCGCTAATACGTGAGTTGCCATCACAGGTCTCCATCCAGTCCGTCTTGTACCTGCTCCGCCGCCCTCAATACGGCGCGCGCCTTATTTTCTGTCTCTTGCCATTCCATTTCGGGGATGGAGTCGGCGACGATGCCGGCGGCGGCTTGGGCGTACAACATGCCATCCTTGATGACACCGGTGCGGATGGCGATGGCGAGATCCATTTCGCCGCCGAAGGAGAGGTAGCCGCAGGCGCCGCCATAGATGCCGCGCTTGACGGGTTCCAGTTCGTCGATGATTTCCATTGCGCGTACCTTGGGGGCGCCGGACAGGGTACCGGCCGGGAAGGTGGCTCGCAGGACGTCGAGGTTGGACATGCCGTCTTTTAGCGAGCCTTCGACATTCGAGACGATGTGCTGCACGTGTGAATATTTTTCGATGATGAATTTATCGGTGACATTCACGCTGCCAATGTTGGCAATGCGACCGATGTCATTACGCGCCAGATCGATGAGCATGACGTGCTCGGCAATTTCCTTGGGGTCGGCCAGCAATTCAGCAGCGAGCTGCTGATCCTGTTCCGGCGTGGCACCTCTTGGTCGCGTGCCTGCAAGGGGGCGAATCGTTACTTTTTTCTTCTGATCTGGCGTGGTTTCGTTACGCACCAGGATTTCGGGTGAACTACCCACAATCTGCATATCGCCGAAGTTATAAAAGTACATGTAGGGCGAGGGATTCAGCGAGCGCAGCGCACGATACAGCGAGAGGGGTGAGTCCACATAGGGCTTGCGTATGCGTTGACCGATTTGTACCTGCATCAGATCGCCGGCCATGATGTACTCCTTGGCGCGTGCGACTGCTGCAAGATAATCGGTTTTCGAAAAATCGCGGATGGCTTCCGTTCGCACCGAGCCCGAGGTCACTGGCGCGTCGACGGTACGACGAAGCATGGCGCGCAGATCTTTCAGTCGCTGTCGGGCGCGCCCGTAGGCTTCGGGCTGTCGCGTGTCTGCGTACACAATCAGGTAGAGCTTGCCCGACAGATTGTCGATGACAGCCAGCTCTTCGGTAAGCAGAAGTTGTATGTCCGGTAGCTGCAGATCGTCTCTGGGAGCGGTATTGGCGAGCCGGTGTTCTATATAGCGCACGGCGTCATAGCCAAAGTAGCCAGCCAGGCCACCGCAAAAGCGCGGCATGCCGGGGCTGACGGCGACTTTGTAGCGGGATTGAAATGCTGCGATGAAGTCCAGCGCATTGCCGGTGAAGGTTTCAACGACCTCGCCCTGCTGCACGACCTCGGTTTGCTGACCGTGCGAGCGCAGCAGCGTATGGGCGGGCAGGCCGATGAAGGAGTAGCGACCGAATCGCTCCCCACCGACGACGGATTCAAGAAGAAACGTATTTTTGCCCTGGTTCTGGGTTTGTGCGAGCTTCAAATAGAGCGTGAGCGGTGTTTCGAGGTCGGCAAAGGCCTCGGTGAGCAAGGGAATACGGTTATAGCCCTGCGCGGCCAGCGATTTGAATTCAAGTTCAGTCATGTTTCTCTCCGGGCCGCCAAAGTAGGTGAGCGGCGAGGTGTCTAAAACCGCCAATCCAGAGTGGATTAGCGGCAGGCAGCGGTATCAGTCGATACGGGGTTGCCAGCGTCGCCACAGCCAGGCCTCAAAGATACCGGGCGGGATGAGCTTAGTTTTTTTGACAAGAAACATGGTGGTGAGTATCAAGCGACCATCGGAATGACCGCAATGTTTAATCATGAAACTATAACATCCGTACCGAGACTCCGGATCGGCTTTCAGCGACGCTCATTTGGCGGCAGTGCTCAGACATTGCTTGCACCGGCCCCTGGGTACAGACCGCTCGTCTCGCTCAGGCCTGCGACAATTGCACCCGCATCGCGTCGATTACGGCCTTGTAATCCGGTTTGCCGAAAATTGCCGAGCCCGCAACGAAGGTATCAGCGCCCGCTTTTGCGGCCGCTGCAATATTGTCGGGTTTAATGCCGCCGTCCACTTCGAGCATGATGTCGCGCCCGCTGGCATCGATCAGTTTGCGCACAGCAGCAATTTTTTGCAGTGCTTCGGGGATGAATGACTGTCCGCCGAATCCCGGATTGACTGACATGATTAGTATGAGGTCGAGTTTGTCCATGACGTGCTCGAGGTGGTGCAGCGGTGTGGCTGGATTAAAAACCAGCCCTGCTTTGCAGCCATGATCACGAATCAGTTGCAAGGTGCGATCAATGTGTTCCGAGGCTTCGGGGTGGAAGCTGATGATATTGGCGCCGGCCTTTGCAAAATCGGGAATGATGCGGTCAACCGGTTTGACCATCAGGTGAACATCAATCGGTACTTGTACATGGGGGCGTATCGCTTCGCAGATCAGCGGTCCGATTGTCAGATTGGGAACATAATGGTTGTCCATCACATCAAAATGGATAATATCGGCGCCGGCCGCCACAACATTGCGGACTTCTTCACCCAGTCGGGCAAAATCGGCAGACAGGATGCTTGGAGCGATGCGGTAGGTCGACATGGTTTTCCCCTGTTGGCAAGCGGGGAATTCTACCTTGATGGAGCGCCTTGCTTGCCATGCGGCTGAAATTGGTGTGCAATCGATAACTTTCAGGTCGGGTATCCACGCGACCGTAAACTCACACAGGAAAGAACGGTAGAACATGGCTGCATATGAGATGACTGTTACGGTGCGAACCCAGTATCTGGAGGAACAATCCAACCCGGATGCTTCCCAGTATGTATTTGCGTACGCGGTCACGATCAAGAATACGGGCAGCGTGACGGCGCAGCTGATCTCGCGTCACTGGATGATTATCGATGCCAATGACCAGGTCCAGGAAGTGCGAGGGCTTGGTGTGGTGGGTCATCAGCCATTGTTGGCGCCTGGTGAGCAGTTTGAGTACACCAGCGGCACATCACTCGCAACCCCTCAGGGCACCATGCGCGGCCAATATTTTTGCGTCGCCGAGGATGGCGAACAATTCCAATCCAAAATACCTGAGTTCGTTTTGTCTCTGCCGCGCACACTTCACTAGATGCCAGCCTGTCTCGATCGGGCGTTGCTGCGCCCGGCCGCCTCAGCAGTGCGACCGATGCGAAAAGACCAGACGAGGCTCAGTCATCGTCTTTGCGCCCAGAGAACATCGTCCACCAAACGATGAAAACTAGCAGGCCCAGAGCAAGCCCTGCTTCAAGAAATAACAACCACATGAGATCGCGCCCTCATTCAAATCAATTGCTCAGTGTAACCGTAGCCTTGTTGGCGACGATCTTGTTGCTGAGCGCCTGTGTCACGCCGACCACGCCGACCACGCCAACCACGCCAACCACGCCAACCACGCCGGCCGTGCCAACGCCCTCTGTTCAACCGCCGCCTGCAGCCAAAGCAGAGCCGGTTGCGCCAGCAGACTATTTGCGCGTGGTTAGTTTTGAGGCGCTGCCGGGCTGGGGCGAGGATGATCTTACGC
>JAJTGC010000009.1 GCA_021298975.1 Oxalobacteraceae bacterium | reverse complement strand
CCGAAGCACTGATCTGCTGGTGCGGCTGGGTGATGGCTCTGCCGAAAGCCATCGCCGCATGCAGTGGGCGGCTGACCAATGGTGGGCCTATACCGGCGAACTTTTTTCAAGCGATGCGATTGATCAGGCGATGTCCGAGCGCGGTATTGCGCCCCTGCCCGAAACATTGCATGCACAATGGTTGTCGCATCTGACGCAGAGCTTTGATGCGGCCACACTGACCTTGCCGCCGGCAGAGGCCTGGATGCACAGCGGTGGCAAGCAGGGCCGGCACTCCGAGCATTTGGGTTATCTGCTCGCCGAGATGCAGTTCCTGCAGCGGGCCTATCCCGGAGCGCAATGGTGAAAGCGAGTGACGATCAGCTCTGGCAATGGCTGTCGCAGGTCGCTGATCCCGAAATTCCGGTGATTTCAGTGGTGGATCTGGGTATCGTGCGTGGCTGGCACTGGCTTGATGATGAGCGGCTGGAAGTGATGATTACCCCCACTTATTCCGGTTGTCCGGCGATGCAGGCGATTGCGGATGACATACGCAGTGCGCTGATGCAGTATGGGCTCCGTGACGTCACGATTGCCACGCAGCTGTCACCACCATGGACAACGGACTGGATGAGCGAATCCGGCAAGCAAAAACTGCGTGACTATGGCATCGCACCGCCTGCGCAGCTGGCGAGCGATCAGGCGGCCGAAAACATCATTGATATCTCTGCGATGCTCAGTCGTAATGCACCTGCGATTGCCTGTCCCCAGTGCGGTTCATCGCATACGCGGCTGATCAGTCAGTTTGGTTCTACGGCCTGCAAGGCCTTGTATCGCTGTACAGATTGCCTTGAGCCTTTTGATTATTTCAAGCCGCACTGATGAGCCATTTTCATTCCCTGTCCATCGATCGCGTGCAGCAGGACACACGCGACGCGATCATCGTCAGTTTGCATCTGCCTGATGCGCTGCGGTCGGCGTTTGCGTATCAGCAGGGTCAGTATCTGACCTTGCGTGCCATGATTGATGGTGAAGACGTGCGTCGCTCTTATTCATTGTGTTCTGCGGTACAGGATGAACAACTGCAAATCGCGATCAAAAAAGTCAGTGGGGGTATTTTCTCGGGCTGGGCACATGCCAATCTCAAGGCAGGCATGACGCTGGATGTCATGCCACCGATGGGACATTTTCAGGTGCCCTTGCAGTCAGCGCAGTCGCGTCACTATCTGGCCTTTGCAGCCGGTAGCGGCATCACCCCGATCTACTCGATTATCAAGACCAGTTTGCTGACCGAGCCACACAGTCGCGTCACGCTGGTGTATGGCAATCGCGGGACATCCACCGTGATGTTGCGCGAGGCGCTGGCGGATCTGAAAGATCGTTTTCTCGATCGCTTGTCCATCGTTCATGTGATGAGCCGCGAAAAACAGGACATTGATTTGTTCAATGGGCGCATTGATGCCGACAAATGTCGCGCGCTGGCAGCGCACTGGATATCCATTGACGATGTGGATGTTGCCTTCATTTGCGGTCCCGAGAGCATGACCCGGCAAGTATCCGAGACCCTGCAATCGCTGGGCATGGTAAAAGACCAAATCAAGACTGAGTTGTTTTCTGCGCCCGCTGCTGATACTGCCGCTGCTGCTGCACGTCGTCAGGCGCGCGCCAGCGATGCGTTTGCGCTTGGGGTGCAGTGTGAGGTCAGTTTCATCATCGATGGCCATCACCATCAGATAACGGTGCAGCGTGATAGTCAGTCTTTGCTTGACGCAGGACTGGCGCATGGGATCGACATACGTTACGCCTGCAAGGGCGGTATTTGCGCCACTTGTCGCTGCAAGGTGGTGGAGGGCAGGGTGGACATGGATGCCAATCATGCGCTGGAAGATTACGAAATCGCGCGCGGCTTTGTGTTGAGTTGTCAGGCCTTTGCTGCCAGCGAGCGTCTGGTGCTGGATTTTGATCAGGATGGCTGAGAGGATAATCGTGCAAAACACCGACCCGCAACTACTCGCACAAGCCACTGCCCAGCATATGTATGCGCAGGACAAGGCAACGCAGGGGCTTGGCATGACGATGGTTGATATTCAACCCGGTCATGCGCGCATGCAGATGACCGTGCGCAGCGATATGCTCAATGGCCATGGCATGTGTCACGGCGGGTTCATCTTTACGTTGGCAGATTCCAGCTTTGCGTTTGCCTGTAACAGCTATAACGTACCAACGGTGGCAGCAGGCTGCAGCATCGAATTTCTCGCACCGGCCTTTGAGGGTGAGGTGCTGACCGCCTCCGCTACCGAGCAATCAAAGAGCGGCAAGACGGGGATTTATGATGTCGTCGTGACCAATGCCGATGGCAAAAAGATTGCGCTGATGCGCGGCAAATCGCATCAGCTCAAAGGGGAAGTGATACCAACGCAGTCTGCCTGAAAAAAAAGCGCTGTATCAATCATCAAGGAGACACCGCATGCGTGACCGAGTGGATCTGGAGCCGATAGAAACTGCCAGTCAGGATGAATTGCAATCGCTGCAGCTGCAGCGATTGAAAGCGACGCTGCACCACGCCTATGCCAATGTGCCGCATTATCGGCAGCGATTTGATGAAAAAGGTGTGCATCCCGACGACCTGACATCGCTGTCGGATCTGGCGAAATTTCCCTTCACCGGCAAAGACGATTTGCGTGCCAACTATCCTTTCGGCATGTTCGCTGTCCCTCGTGAACAAGTGGTGCGGATTCATGCCTCCTCTGGCACCACGGGCAAGCCCACCGTGGTCGGGTACACGCAAAAAGATATTGATACCTGGGCCGGTCTGGTCGCGCGATCGATTCGTGCGTCGGGTGGTCGAGCCGGCAATATTGTGCATATCGCTTACGGTTATGGTTTGTTTACCGGTGGTTTGGGTGCGCATTACGGTGCCGAAAAACTCGGTTGTACGGTGATACCGATGTCAGGCGGTCAGACAGAAAAGCAGGTGCAGTTGATCACGGATTTTCGGCCCGACATCATCATGGTCACGCCGAGCTACATGCTCAACATCATTGAAGAATTCGAGCGTCAGGGATTGGATCCGGCAGCGTCCTCGCTGCGCATTGGCATATTCGGTGCAGAGCCCTGGGGCGAGGGCATGCGGGCAGAGATCGAGCAGCGCGCCGGTCTGGATGCGGTGGATATTTATGGTTTGTCCGAAGTCATGGGACCGGGCGTGGCCAATGAGTGCATCGAGACCAAGGATGGCCCGGTGATCTGGGAAGACCATTTCTATCCCGAGATCATTCATCCGGTGACCGGTGAAGTCATGCCCGATGGCGAAGCGGGTGAGCTGGTGTTTACGTCGCTAACGAAAGAAGCCATGCCGGTCATTCGGTATCGCACACGCGACCTGACGCGCTTGCTGCCGCCCACCTCACGTGCAATGCGTCGCATGGACAAGATCGCCGGGCGATCCGATGACATGATGATTATTCGCGGCGTGAATGTTTTCCCGTCGCAGATCGAAGAACTGCTTTTTCAGCAAGCAGCACTCGCACCGCACTACCAGATTGTGTTGACACGTGATCTCCATCTGGATCAGTTGGAGGTGCTGGTTGAAACCCGCGAAGACGTTCGTCATGGCGATGGTGTGCGCGGCGGTGCGCAGCTTGAGCAGATGATCAAATCCTATATCGGTATTTCCTGCACGGTGACGGTGTTGCCGCCAAACGGCGTGGAACGTACCCAAGTTGGCAAGGCCCGACGGGTCGTGGACAAGCGCATACAGGCGGGGTAAGGATGTTTTATCGAGGCGGTACTCGTTTCATTCGACGATGATGCGCGCACCCTCACTCACCTGTCGGCTGGGGAATCTGACCACCTGTTCACCCTCGCGCAGACCACTGATAATCTGCACGTCATCGCGATTGCGCTGACCGATGGTGACTGTTCTTTCTTTTGCGCGACCGTTTTCTGCAACGAAGATGCGCCAGTGATTACCCACCCGAAAAACGCTGCTGCCCGGCAGTTTTAGCACCGCATCCTGTTGCCACAGCACGATCCTTGCCTGAATGCGATAGCCATCGCCGAGTGGCCAAGGCGAGCCAACCGGGTCGGCGATCACATTCACGCGCTGTTCTTCGATACCCAGTGCCGAGATTTTGGTGAAGGCGACCGGCTCAACCAGCCGCACACGAGCCTCCAGCGGTATATCGCCTCCCCAGTCTCTGAGCAGCACGCGCATACCCGGTTGGATTTTGATGGCATCGGCGGATAGCACATCGACCACCGCCTCCATCTGGCCCGGATCGCCGATTGTCATCAGCGGCAGGCCCGCGCCAATCGTGCGTTCGCTTTGCTGAGTCACTGACAGGACGCGTCCAGAGGCGGGCGCAAGGACAGGTATTTTTCTCTGTGCTGCGCGTGTGAACGTGCTGACCGCAGCACGCGCTTCGGCCACCGCCGCTTGCGCCGCTTGCGTACGAGCCCGCGCAGTGCTGACAGCGGTCTGCGAAGTACCTTCACGAGCGATCAATTGATCCAGTGCTTGCGCTGAAATGAAATGATCCCGAACCAGTGTTTTTTGTCGTTCAAGTTCTTGTCTTGCCAAGTCGTGATGTATCTCGGCTTCGCGTTGTTGCAGTGTTGCTTCCGACCATCGGGCCTGCGCCGCTTGCAAGCGGGCCAGTGTTTGGTCTCTGGCCTGCAGATCAACAGGTAATGGCAATAGCCAGGCAAGTACATCACCGCGCGTGACGGTATCGCCGGTACGCAGCATGATGCGCTCTATCGTTGCCGCGATCGGACTGGCAACGACATAGGCGTCATGCACGCGCACAATGCCCTCATTATCAATACTGACGGTCAACGCACCTTTTTCAGCACGTATCAATTCAAGCCGCAAAGGCGCTGGCGTGAGAATCCAGATGATCAGGGTGGTGACTGACAGGATACCAATCACGATCAGCAAGATATTTTTTCGACTGAAAAATTTGAAATCATTCACGCGTTTTCAAGACTGCGATCAAATCCAGCTTCTGCAGTCGCCGCCATATCGAGACCGATGAAGCAAGTGCTGACAGTATGACGACGACCGTTGCGGACAAGAATGTGCGACCGCTGACGATCAACGGTATGCGGAACAGTTCTTGCGACAACAGTGCGGCGATACCGGCGGCCAGGCCATAGCCGATCAGGCAGCCGAGTGGCATGGCGAGTGCGGTCAGCAACCATTGCTCGGTAAGCAGCAGTACCGTGACTTCGGCACGGGTAAAGCCAAGAATGCGCAGGCTGGCGAGTTCGGTTGCGTGTTCCGAGAGTGCGATACGAGCTGCGTTATAGATGATGCCAGCAGCAATGACGCAGGCAAAAATCACAAGCACACGGTTGTTGATGCGGATATTTTCTCCGACAGTCGCCAGAAAACTTTGCAGAGTGGCTTCGCGCAGACTGGTGCTGGCCAGTACGGGCAAGGTTTTGATCGTTCGGTAAAACACCTCAGCTTGCGTCATATCCAGTGCTAGCCAGGCACCATTGACTGCCGGTGCGGTGTGCAGCATTCGGGACATGGCTTGAAGATCCATATACGCAAATGCACCGATGGGCTCATCAAGAATCAAGCGCACGGGTACCTCGATCTTTTGACGACGTCCTGTCAGAAAGTGGATTTCCACGCTGTCACCGATGCGGAACTGCAGCAGGTCCGCAAGCATGCGCGAAGACACCAGACCCTCGCTGGGCAGTTCTATCGCGTGTTCTTGCACATCCACCGTCAGCCGTAATTGCCGTCCACGCTCAAGGCCAATGATCGCTGTTCTTTTCTCTCGATGCTGAACCCGCAGCTTGACGGGCAAGGACAGGAAGCCCTCGGCACGCAACACGCCGGGTAATCGTGACAGGCGATGGACGGTGTCGGCAGAATGCTCTTCGTTGAATGTCACACTGATCTCGTCGCGTTGCAAGACTCGGTACTGAAAGCGAATGATTTCATTGAGCGCATCAAAAGAAAAAAGTCCGATGATGACCAGCGCCGCCGACATTGACAGCCCCAGAATTGTCAGCGAGGTTTTAAGCGGTGTGCGCAAGAGATTGCGTGACACCATGCGCAAGGCCAGAGGTAAATGCCGCCACAGGGCAGAGCTTTCCAAATGACTTTGTCGGTAGCGTAACGGCGATTCGGGTCGCATCGCCTCGGCAGGTGTCATGCGCAAAACTCGATGTGCGGCAAGACCGGAACCCAGCAGGGCAGATAACAGACTCACGATCAGTGCCGTCAGTACCAGTGATGCCGAGAGCGAAAATGAGAGCGTGGGAAAATGGAAAAAACGTGCATACAAATGGGCCAGGCCATGACCCAGCCAGCTGCCCAGTCCAATACCGGCCATGCTGCCGGTCGCCACTGTGATCAGGGCGAACTGCATGTAGTGGCTGGCGATAGCCCCATGGCTGTAGCCAAAACTCTTGAGCAAGCCGATCTGCATGCGCTGCAAAGCAATTAGTCGCAACAAGACGTTATGGACCAGAAATGCAGCGACACTCAGAAAAATAGCCGGAATGACCGTGGCACTCACGTTGGTCTGCGCCAGTTCATTGCTGATGAACTGATGCGAGAGTTGGTCCTCACGACCATAAGCCCCCAAGCCACCGAAGGGCTCGAGCAAGCCATCCAGCTGATGAATGACCTGCGCTTCGCTGGCACCGGGTGAGAGCGTCAGAACGATGTCGTTGCAGCCCTCACGCATATCCAGCAAGCCACCCAGCGCTTCATGATCCATCCACAACACACCAAAACGACGGTAGTCCGGAAAACCCGAGCCGCGCATTTCATTGATGTATTCCGGTGAAATAGCGATGCCGGTCACGTTCAGACTTTCACGCCGGCCATTGATCACGGCTTGCAAGACAGTACCTGCTTGCAAGGCATTGGCGCGGGCAAAGGCTTCGCTGATGAGAATGTCATGACGGCTGCCCGGATCGGGAAGCCGACCTGCGCGCAGATGCACGCGATTGAGGTCATTTTGATTGGCTGGTTTCAGGGAGATGAGCCGCCCTGTGGCAGGCTCCTCAAGTCCCGGCACATCGAGTGGTGCATCGAACACGACTCTGGCCTGTACATCAGCCACACCTTCTATCTGGCGTACGGCGCTGGTAATACCCGCGGGCGCGCGGCGCAGGCCGGCAAAGACATCGGCGAAACGATACTGCTGGTAATAACCATGTTGTGCCAGTCGCAGTGCTTCATAAGCGCCACGCATCGTGACGAGGCTGGCAATACCGCACATCGCTACGGCAGCGACAGCAAATGCCTGAGCGCGCAAGCGCCACAGATCGCGCAAGAGCTTCAGCTGCAGCGAGCTCAGGTGGTTCACCAAGCGAGTGCAGACGCCGGCAGACGTGTCGCATTGCGTGTGATGCCGGTAATGCGGCCGCTACCGAGCGAGATCACACGATGCGCCATGCCGGCAATGGCCGCATTGTGCGTAATCACTACGGTCACTGCACCCAGCTCCGCATTTGCCTGTGCAAGGACATCGAGTACCAGCCGACCCGTCGCTACATCCAGCGCACCCGTGGGTTCGTCGCAGAGCAAAATGTCGGGTCGTTTGGCGATTGCACGCGCAATGGCGACTCGCTGCTGCTCACCGCCTGAGAGTTGCGCTGGGAAGTGAAACCGACGGGTATCCAATCCCACGCGCCGGAGTGCCTCGCTCGCCTCCATCGGTGCCGCGCTGATTTCCGTAACCAGTTCGACGTTTTCCAGCGCAGAGAGACTGGGGATGAGATTGTAGAACTGAAAGACAAAGCCGACATGCTCACGGCGAAATCGGGTCAGCTCGTCATCGCTGGCTTGAGTCAATTCCCAGTCCAGGTAATGCACGCTGCCTCGCGTCGGTTTATCCAAACCGCCGAGGATATTGAGCAAGCTGGATTTTCCGCTGCCTGAGGCGCCCAGCAAAACAAGAAATTCACCCGCATGCAAATCAAGATCAATGGCGCGCAGCGCATCGACATGGACTTCACCCATTTGATAAATCTTGTCTACACCGCGCAAGGAGAAGATGGCACGCGGAGATTCTGTCGGCAGCATGCACGCCCCAGTCGGCAAGTGGCAGGGGAGCATGGATTCGAACCACGTCAGCCGGTTTGGACACCGAGCGGTCCCCGTTGGACACTCCCCTAGTGCGTTGATGATGCCGATGCGCTGGTTTCGCCCGTTGAGCCAACACAGTCGTGCAGGGTTTCTGCTTGGCGGCGCTCAAGTCTTCGTCCATCTGCGCGCGAAATAATCGTACCGGGTGCTTGTTCCGTCGGGCTATCGTCAGCGTGATGGCTGCTTGCAGTGTCGGCGATGTTGGTCGCGCTGTGGATGTCGATACGTTTTTCGATGGACTAAAAGAGACAGACGTCACCTTGATCAAGCAGAGTTTCTTCATCGTCAGGGCCATTCATGTCGAATCACGTACCGGTATCTGCCACATCACTGAATTTAGCGTCACCGGTGGCGACTCAGTCTCGGGTGCTGCCGCTTGGGACTGATATCGTCAGTGAGATTTACAAGCAGTCGGTACCTGACTTTGCCTCGATGGCACTGGACCGACTACATGGAAGCCTGTATGCCTCATCCAGATATCTGCAGCTGAGTGATACCAGGCAGACACCGCCAAATACGTGGGTCGGCTACTGCGGTGGCGAGGTTGTTGGCGTGCTGCTATTTCGTATCGAGGGAAAGCGCGCAATCGTTCTGTGCGAGGTTGTCAGCCTTGATTCATTGCAGATAGATGCTTTTGCAGGGAGTGTTTTTTCCAGCTTTCCCGGACTTCGTCATATCGCCTTCAATGCGGTCAGCCTGTCGCTGCCACCGAGTTCCTTGCCCGCGCAGTTTTATCCTTTTTCAGAGAACTATGTACTGACGCTGCCTGCTTCTCGTGAGGCCTACATTGCCATGCTGGGCAAATCCACCCGACAAAGTCTGCGCGGCTATCGTAATCGTCTGCTGCGGGATTTTCCTGACTTTAGCTGGACCGCCTATACCTGCGATGAATTGAGTGCCGAGCAGCAGCGTCAGCTGGTGTTGGTGCTGCAGCGATTCAAGCGCGACAGCATGACCGCGCGTGGGAAATCAGCTGACATTGATGCGATCGAAACGCAGCATTTCCTGACCATGGCTGTCGAGTGCGGGTTATTCGGTGTTGCTCAGGTCAATGGGCGCATCTGCGCAGGTGCGTTTTCCTGCCGCATCGGTGATTGTTATGTGATGCTCTTGTCGGCAAGTGATCCCGCCATGAGTGTTTACCGTTTGGGTTTGCTGACCTGTCTGTGGTCTGTCAGCGACTGTATTGATCGGGGCGGTCGACAGTGTCACATGCTGTGGGGACGTTATCAGTACAAGCACCAGTTGCTTGCTGTGCCAAAAACACTCTATCGCTTGGTTGTCTATCCTTCGGTCATGCAGATGCTGTTACAGCCGCTTTCCCTGTTGCGGGTATTTTTTTACGGCCGTTACCTACACAGCCTGCAGTGGTTGCACGATTATTTAAAAAGAGAAAATAATCCGGGATGGCAATGGCTTTATCATCAATGTCGATCCTTGCGCCACACACTTGGGAGGGCAATAAAGAAATTCACATGGCTGAGTCAAGGACATCCGGATGCGGTCGAAGCGTGCTCCCCGGCGGTCGAGGTCAATACCCCCAAAGAGCTTGATGTTGCTGATAACGTCATCAGTGCCTCCCGCCCGAATGTAATCGGCACTGCGCCTCCCTCTCGCTGTCCAATACAGGCACTCTGACGAGCTTGGGTTCATGACTACTTTGATGATGCAAACAATTCAAGTCTGCTGAATGGCTATGCCCGCACAAAACATTGCCACAAGTCTGCATCAACTGCCTGAGCCCGCCGCGGGCGGGCTGGTGCGCGCTATCGAAGAAAAGCCCTCGGGGCCCACTGCGTCGGATCGCCTGTTCCATGCTGTCATGGCGCGTTTCACTGGCGGCATCTCGCCAGGTAGTCTTGCGCTGGCGTTTGCAGATTGGGCGGTACATTTATCGCACTCGCCTGGCAAACAGCAGATGCTGCAGGAAAAGGCCCTGCGCAAGTCCATTCGATTCATGCTCTACGTGATGCGACAGCTATCCGGGCATCAATGCGGACCTTGCATCAACCCGCTGGTGCAGGACGAACGCTTTCTTGCACCGCAATGGCAGCAATGGCCGTTTTGCTTCATCTACCAGAGCTTTTTACTGCAGCAGCAGTGGTGGCATAACGCGACGACGGGCATCGGTGGTATGTCCGCGCACCATGAAGAAGTCGTGTCCTTCGCCGCTCGGCAGTGGCTCGACATGTGCTCGCCGGTGAATTTTGTTCTGACCAATCCTGAGGTGCTTGAAGCCACACTTTGCGAAGGCGGCAGAAATTTGCTGCGCGGTTGTGAATATCTGATCGAAGACTGGGAGCGGGCTATTGGTGGACACCCGCCAGTGGGTACAGAAAAATTCCGCCCCGGCAAAGAGGTGGCGATCACGCCGGGTCGTGTCGTCTACCGAAATCGTTTGATGGAGCTGATTCAGTATGCGCCACAGACCGCGCACGTATTTGAAAAACCTGTGCTGATTGTGCCAGCCTGGATCATGAAGTATTACGTCCTTGATTTGTCTCCGCATAACTCACTGGTCAATTATCTGGTTGGCCGGGGACATACGGTTTACATGATTTCCTGGTGCAATCCGGAGGCAGAGGATCGTGATCTTGGCATGGACGCCTACGTACAAACCGGTTTGCTTGAGGCGCTGGAGCAAGTACGACGGCGCAGCCTGGGCCAGCAGGTTCAGACGGTAGGCTATTGTCTTGGCGGCACACTGCTGGCAATTACGGCAGCATGGCTGGCGCAACAGCATCACAAAGACATCGCATCCATGACCTTGCTTGCGGCACAAACCGACTTTACCGAGGCAGGGGAGTTGCGACTGTTTATTGATGAGAGTCAGTTGGACTATCTGGATGACCTGATGTGGAACCAGGGCTATCTGGATAACCGCCAAATGGCGGGTGCTTTTCAGTTGCTGCGTTCGCATGATCTGATCTGGTCGCGCATGGTCAGTCATTATTTGCTTGGCCGACGCGAGACACTGAATGATCTGATGGCCTGGAATGCCGATGCCACGCGCATGCCCTATCGTATGCACAGTGAGTATCTGCGGCGCTTATTTCTGAACAATGATTTGTTTGCAGGGCGTTACAGCATCAATGGTCGTCCGCTGGCGTTGTCGGATATTCGTGTTCCGGCTTTTCTTGTCGCGACCGAGACGGATCATGTGGCGCCCTGGCGCTCTGTCTACAAATTGAATTTGTCTTATAGCGCCGACCTGACTTTTTTGTTGACCTCTGGTGGCCATAATGCAGGCATCACGAGTGAGCCCGGACATCTGCGGCGTTTCTATCGCATGACGCAGTTTCCGCAAAATGAAAACTATATTGATCCGGAGCGTTGGTATCAGCAGACCGAACCCGAGCCAGGCTCCTGGTGGCCACGATGGGCCGAGTGGCTTGAGCGCGAGCAGAATAGCATTCCCTCACAGCCGATTGCTCCGAACGAAATACCGGGATTGCCCGATGCGCCTGGGTCTTACGTGCTGCAGAGTTAGATTTTTTGAGGAACCGAACACCACAGCCCCAGTGTCGCGCTACGCGCACGACGTATGGGTGCGGGTGGGAGGCGTTGCGGATGGGCGCGATCGAGCCTGTGCGTTCGTTGTGCGCTGAGCGCTGGTGTCGGCGGCGGTTTTCAGGAAGTTTTCAACCAAGGCGGGCTCGCTGCATCTGATGGCCATCGCTCAGGTACAGAAAGCCTGGGGCTGGTGTGGGGTACCATGTAGTGCGTGTAATCTTTCCCTTATCCCATGGCTGAAACAGAAATACGTCCCGGACAATCCGTCGAGCTGCTCAAGGCGTTGCACATACTCACGCGCGACGGAAAGATGAACCAGGACAGTCGCCGCAAGCTCAAGCAGGTGAATCACCTGTGCCAGTTTATCGAGCCACTTCTGTCGCAATTGCGGCAGGGTGGACAGGCGTTGTCGCTGGTCGATCACGGTGCTGGCAAATCCTATCTGGGCTTCATTCTCTATGATCTTTTTTTGAAAAGCATCGCAGATGACTCTCGGGTCTACAGTATTGAAACCCGCGTTGAGCTGGTAGAACGTTCACGTGAGCTGGCGAATCGGTTGGCGTTTGAACGCATGTCTTTTCTGCATTTGTCGGTCGCAGAATCCATCACCTCGCCGATGCTGCCGCAGACCGTGGGTATCGTCACGGCATTGCATGCCTGCGACACCGCGACGGATGATGCGATTACCTTTGCGCTGAAAAAAAAGGCGCGCTTCATCGTGCTGGTACCTTGCTGTCAGGCCGAGGTAGCGGCGACCTTGCGTCGTCTCAAAGGTCAGTCATTGGCGCGTGATGTGCTGACCGAGATCTGGCGTCATCCCATTCATACCCGTGAATTTGGCAGTCACCTGACCAATGTGCTGCGTTGTCTGCAGCTGGAGGCGCATGGCTATCAGTTGAATGTGACCGAGCTGGTTGGCTGGGAGCATTCGATGAAAAATGAACTCATCGTTGCCAGTTACAAGGATCTGCCGCGCGAGCGTGCGGTGAGCAAGCTCAGACGTCTGTTGCAGGAATTGGGGATCGATGAGATGCAGCAGCGCTTTTGGTTGCCGCCAACAGAATCGCTTTCTGTTGCGTGTTGACTTTTAGTGTTGACCTTCAGCCTGGCGGGTACGGTGCAGTGTGGTCGATGGCAATGAGTGCGTGCCCAGAAGAATTTCATGCAGCAGCAGACTGAAACTGACCACCAGCAGCAGCATGGCGAAGACGAACAGGAAAGCGATCAGGGAAGCCAGTTTCAGGTGGAGCGCATCGTCGATGAAGAGCGTTACAACGACAGAAAATACGATGATCATGCAGCTGGTGGAAATGCCAAGCGCACGATGAATGGCAGTCGCCCGACGGCGCAGCACACCCAATTCATGCGTCAAGACGGCACGCAGGCCGGTCCCGACTGACAGACGCTGTTCCAGTACTTCGCGGCGATCACTGATACGTTCGAGGCGGTTGTTCAGAACGCGGAGTTGCAACATCACGCCCAGCAGCAAAAAAGCCGGTGTCACAGCGAGGCTGATGATATTGGTGATATCTCCGAACAACGACAACATGGAATGACCCGGTGAGAGTGGGCGGGCCAGCTGGCTCAACCAGGAGACCCCTATTGATTCGGATTGTAGCCTGAGTTTGAACTATCTGGATTGGCGCTGTGTCCGGAATGCCTGCCTTGGGGTGCTGTGCGGATGAAGACGATCCGGCTCGCGGCATTGTTGGCGAACAAATAATTCATTTTGTTTTTTTTCGGAAATAGAATAAGTTGTCGGGTTAGCGGGAAACAGGGGTACCCGGGAACTTGGGGTGGGTCAGCATCGTTATGCGAGACCTAGCCCTGAAAAATCAAAGGGTTAGAGCCCTTTTTCGGATGCGCCCACGGCGGCAGGAACGGTGATGCCATCCTGCCGTTGGGCCGGCCACCGCCCGCCCAACGGAAAAATTACCAAAAAAACGGTTTACAGGGAGAGCATCAGCATGGATTTCAACCTCTCGGCAGCGCATGCCGAGTTGCAACAGCGTACCCGCCTTTTCATCGAAGAACAGGTCATTCCGATGGAGCGCGATCCGCGCTGCACGACGCACGGTCCCACGGATGAACTGCGTCTGGAACTGGTGGCCAAAGCCCGCACGGCAGGGTTGCTGTCACCGCATGTGTCGGCAGAATTCGGCGGTCTGGGTCTTGACCATGTCGGCAAGGCGATCGTCTTCGAGGAAGCGGGCTACTCGCCGCTGGGCCCGGTGGCGATGAATATCTTTGCGCCTGACGAAGGCAATATGCACATGATGGAGGTGATCTGCACGCCGGCGCAGAAAGAGCGCTGGCTGCGACCGCTGGCGGAAGGCCGCATTCGCTCCTGCTTTTGCATGACCGAGCCGCCGCCGGGTTCAGGTTCAGACCCGTCGATGTTGCAGACGATGGCGGTTCGCGACGGCGACCACTACGTGATTAATGGTTTGAAGTGGCTGATCACGGGCGCAACCGGTGCATCGTTTGCGATCATCATGGCCAAGCTTGAAGATGGCAGCGCCACCATGTTCCTGTCGGATATGGATGCGCCGGGAATCACCGTGGAGCGTCAGATGGATGCGCTCGATACTTGTTTTGTGGGCGGGCATGGCGTGGTGCGTTTCGAGAATTTGCGCGTGCCGGCCGAGAATATACTCGGTGCGCCCGGCGAGGGATTCAAATACGCGCAAGTGCGTCTGTCACCCGCACGACTGACACACTGCATGCGCTGGCTGGGCGCGGCCCGCCGTGCGCACGACGTGGCGCTGCGCTATGCCGCCACGCGTCAGGCGTTTGGCAAAACGCTGGGTCAGCACGAAGGCGTGGGTTTCATGCTCGCAGATAACGAGATGGACATGCACTGCACCCGGCTGGCGATCTGGCATTGCGCCTGGGTGCTTGATCAGGGGCATCTGGGTACCCGCGAATCCAGCGCTGCGAAAGTGATTTCTTCCGAAGCGATCTGGCGCGTGATCGATCGCAGCGCGCAGATGCTGGGCGGCAGTGGCATGACGCATGAAACGATTGTTGCCCGGATTTTTGCCGACGCCCGATCCTTCCGAGTCTATGACGGCCCGAACGAGACGCATCGCTGGAGTCTGGCCAAGCACGCGCTGAAAAATCTGCGTCACTGAAAGAGACTGACCATGGCAGACATCATTCTGGAAACACGCAATCTGACGCGCGACTTCAAAGGCTTTGTTGCAGTGAACGAGGTGAACCTCCATGTGCAGCGGGGTCATATTCATGCACTGATCGGCCCCAATGGTGCTGGCAAAACGACTTGTTTCAATCTGCTGACCAAATTCCTTGTGCCCAGCTCGGGTCAGATTTTGTTCAATGGGCGTGACATCACCTTGCTGCAACCAGCGCAGATTGCGCGCATGGGCATTATTCGTTCATTCCAGATCTCTGCGGTATTTCCACACCTGACGGTACTGGAAAACGTGCGTATCGGATTGCAGCGCAATTTGGGGACGTCATTTCATTTCTGGAAGAGTGAAGCCACACTGGATCAGCTCAATACGCGAGCAATGGCTCTGCTCGAGGAAGTCGGTCTGGCGGAATTTGCCCCCAGTCTGACGGTGGATCTGCCTTACGGACGCAAGCGCGCGCTGGAGATCGCGACCACGCTGGCCATGGAGCCTGAACTGATGCTGCTGGATGAGCCCACGCAGGGCATGGGTCATGAAGATGTGCGTCGGGTGACGGACCTGATCAAAAAAGTATCCAAGGGTCGCACGGTGCTGATGGTGGAACACAATATGAGTGTGGTGGCGGGTATCTGCGATCGCATTTCGGTACTGCAGCGCGGCGCGATTCTGGCCGAAGGCGATTACCAGACCGTATCGCAAAATCCGCAAGTGCTCGAGGCCTACATGGGTAGCGCGACGGTGCTGGAAGGGGCGCACTGATGGCACTGGCACTGGAAATCAGCAAGCTGCAAGCCTGGTATGGCGAGTCACACATTCTGCATGACGTGAATTTTTCCGTGGCCGAAGGCGAAGTCGTAACGCTGTTGGGCCGTAATGGCGCCGGTCGCACCACCACGCTGCGCGCGATCATGGGACTGACCGGCCGCCGTGAAGGATCCATCAAGATCCATGGTCAGGAAACAGTCGCTATGCCAACGCATCGCATTGCGCATCTGGGGGTGGGCTATTGCCCTGAAGAGCGGGCAATTTTTTCCTCGCTCTCTGCTGAGGAAAATCTGATGTTGCCACCTGCGCTGAAGCCGGGTGGCATGTCGGTCGACGATATTTATCAGATGTTTCCCAACTTGGCTGAGCGTCGTCATAGCCAGGGTACGCGGCTCTCGGGTGGCGAGCAGCAGATGCTGGCGGTTGCGCGCATTTTGCGCACGGGCGCCAAGCTGTTATTGCTGGACGAAATTTCCGAGGGTCTGGCACCAGTCATCGTGCAGACTCTGGCGAAGATGATCCTCATGCTGAAAAAGCAGGGCTACACCATCGTGATGGTGGAGCAGAATTTCCGTTTCGCAGCACCGCTGGCGGATCGCTTTTATGTGATGGAGCATGGTCAGATCGTGGAGCAGTTCGCTGCGCCTGAACTGGCATCGAAAATGAACGTGCTCAACGAGCTGCTGGGAGTCTAGGATGGAAATATTTGGTATATCCACATCAGCCTTGCTGGGCCAGCTGTTGCTGGGATTGGTCAATGGTTCGTTCTATGCGATGTTGTCGCTGGGTCTGGCGGTGATTTTCGGTCTGCTCAATGTGATCAATTTTGCCCATGGTGCGCTGTACATGATGGGTGCATTCTTTGCGTGGATGGGATTGCAGTATTTCGGCATCAATTACTGGATGATGCTGCTGCTGGCACCTTTGCTGGTGGGCCTGTTTGGCATCATCATCGAGAAAACCATGCTGCAGTGGCTGTATCGGCTGGATCATCTTTATGGTCTGCTTTTAACCTTTGGCATTACGCTGATGCTGGAAGGCGTATTCCGCTCGTTTTATGGCGTGTCGGGTCTGCCTTATACCGTGCCGGCGCAGCTGGCAGGCTCGACCGATCTGGGTTTCATGAACTTGCCGAATTATCGCGCCTGGGTCGTGCTGGCATCCCTGATCGTCTGTCTGGTCACCTGGTTCGTGATCGAGAAAACGCGCTTGGGTGCTTATCTGCGCGCGGGTACCGAAAATCCGAAAATGGTGGAAGCCTTTGGCGTGAACGTGCCGCTGATGGTGACGCTCACCTATGGTTTTGGTGTGGCACTGGCCGGCTTTGCGGGTGTGCTTGCGGCACCGGTGCTGCAAGTCTCGCCGCTGATGGGATCGAATCTGATCATTGTGGTATTTGCCGTGGTGGTTATTGGCGGCATGGGATCGATTCTGGGTTCCATCCTCACGGGGCTGGGCCTAGGCATCATCGAGGGCTTTACCAAGGTGTTTTATCCGGAGCTGTCGTCGACGGTTGTCTTCATCATCATGGCGATTGTTTTGCTGATTCGCCCGGCCGGCCTGTTCGGTCGCGAAAAATAAGGAGTGACTGCGATGCTGAAAAAACTCGGTTATGCCGCAGTGCTGGCGATGGCGCTGGTAGCCCCCTTTGTGATGTACCCCGTGTTGCTGATGAAAATCCTGTGCTTTACCTTGTTTGCATGCGCCTTCAATCTGCTGATTGGTTTTACGGGGCTGCTGTCCTTTGGTCATGCCGCATTTTTTGGTGGTGCCTCGTATATTGCCGGTCACGCATTGAAAGTTTGGGGCGTGCCGACGGAGATCGGTATTTTGCTGGGCGTGGTGTTTGCAGCGCTGGTGGGTTTGGTGATGGGCAAGCTGGCGATTCGTCGCCAAGGCATTTACTTCACGATGATCACGATGGCGCTCTCGCAGATGCTGTTCTTCGTTTTTCTGCAGGCACCGTTTACGGGCGGGGAAGACGGACTGCAATCGATTCCGCGTGGAACCCTGCTGGGGACGATTGATCTGAAAAACGATCTGACCATGTACTACCTCGTGCTCGGTATCGTGGTGGCTTCTTTCCTGCTGGTGGTGCGCATCATTCACTCCCCCTTTGGTCAGGTGCTCAAGGCAGTGCGCGAGAATGAGCCACGCGCGATATCGCTGGGTTATGACGTGGATCGTTACAAGCTGCTTGCGTTTGTGCTGTCTGCCGCGCTGGCAGGTCTGGCCGGCTCGACCAAGGCGCTGGTACTGGGATTCGGCACGCTGACGGATGTGCACTGGTCGATGTCGGGTCTGGTGGTATTGATGACACTGGTGGGCGGCATGGGTACGCTGTTTGGCCCGGTGTTGGGCGCGATCATCATCATTGCGCTGGAAAACAAGCTGGGGGATATGGGTACCTGGCTGGCATCCGTGACGCATATCGACTGGTTCAACACGATCGGCGAGTCGGTGACCATGGTGACGGGTTTTATCTTCGTGATTTGCGTGCTGGCGTTCCGGCGCGGCATTATTGGTGAGCTGGCGGCGCGTTTGCGCTGACGAGTTCCGTTGACTTATTTTTCTGAGAGCGATGGGTATGAGTAATCCAAAATTTCACTGGGACGATCCTTTGTTGCTGGACCAGCAGCTGAGCTCGGAAGAGCGTATGGTGCGCGACGCTGCAGCTGCGTACGCGCAGGAAAAACTGATGCCTCGCGTACTGGAGGCATTTCGCCATGAAAAAATGGACACTGCGATTTTTCGTGAAATGGGTGAGCTTGGTTTGTTCGGGCCAACGATTCCAGCCGACTATGGCGGTGCCGGTCTGAACTATGTGAGCTACGGCTTGATCGCCCGCGAGATCGAGCGTGTGGATTCGGGTTTCCGTTCGATCATGAGTGTGCAGAGTTCGCTGGTGATGGTGCCCATTTTTGAATTCGGCAGCGAGGCGCAGAAGCAGAAATATTTGCCGAAGCTGGCGACTGGCGAATGGGTGGGCTGTTTTGGTCTGACCGAGCCGAACCACGGATCTGATCCCGGCAGCATGGAAACGCGCGCCAGGCGTGTGGATGGTGGTTATTCACTGAGTGGTGCCAAGATGTGGATCACCAATAGTCCACTGGCGGATGTGTTTGTCATCTGGGCCAAGGACGATGACGGTGATATCCGTGGCTTTATTCTGGAAAAAGGATGGAAGGGTCTGAGCGCACCCAAGATCCAGGGCAAGGTCGGCATGCGGGTTTCCGCCACCGGTGAAGTGGTGATGGACAATGTGTTCGTCCCTGAAGAAAACATGCTGCCTAATGTGCGTGGCCTCAAAGGCCCGTTTACCTGTCTGAATTCGGCGCGTTATGGCATTGCCTGGGGCGCACTGGGTGCAGCGGAATTCTGCTGGCACACCGCGCGTCAGTACACGCTGGATCGCAAGCAATTTGGGCGCCCTCTGGCAGCGACTCAACTGGTGCAGAAAAAACTGGCCGACATGCAGACGGAAATCACTCTGGGTTTGCAGAGCTGCCTGCGTCTTGGACGCATGAAAGACGAGGGCACGGCAGCGGTGGAAATCACCTCGATCATGAAGCGGAATTCCGGCGGCAAGGCGCTGGACATTGCTCGCACCGCGCGCGATATGTTGGGCGGCAATGGCATCAGCGATGAATATGGCGTTATTCGCCATCTGGTCAATCTCGAGGTCGTCAATACCTACGAGGGCACGCATGATGTGCATGCGCTTATTCTCGGGCGAGCACAGACGGGGCTGCAGGCATTTTTCTGACAATGCGGATCAGGCAATGCGCATTGCGTCAAAGCGCAGACGTACCATGTTGATGTGCTCACGCAAAACATAAAGCTGGTCGGCAAATGCGATCGGCAGATGCAGGTTGTCCACAGAATTTTCGACCTCGACGAGCCGCTGATGAAGTTCGTCAAGCTGTTCCGGCGTCTGGTTGAGTTGCATTTCTCGCTCGATTTTGATCAGCATGCCGTACCAGCGATAAATTCTGGAGCGCACGCGCCACCGGTATAACGGTGGGATGGCTCGAGACAGTGGGATCAGTACGATCAGCGACGGTACCAGCACGATCAGAATGCGGTCTACCAGACTGGCCAGCCAGAAGGGCAGACGCCGGTACTCCAGCGGTGATCCGGAGGTGTAATAGCGGCGCGCCTCTTCGCTCAGGGGGATGATGTGCTCCACGGCATCCGGAAATTCTTTGGGCTTGCGGAACATCCCGGGTTTGCCATGGACCTCATGTGCGGCCTCAAGCAGCAGATCGGAAATTGCCGGATGCAAGTCGGATCGCGCGATCAATTCCACGGGGGTGCCAATGAGCTGGATATCCTGTTTCGGAATATCCAGTCCGAGATCAAAACTGCCCTTGGGGGCGGTCAGGCGCGAGAGGTAGGGCAGGTGGCGCAAGTAGCCATCGGCCTGCAAAAAATTCATCAGATGCACGCTGGGTAAACGCATCAATTCGCGCATGGTTTGCGTGCGTGTCAGTTCACTGGTCGTAAAAATCGCATCCACTTTTTTCTGGCGAAAGGCGTCCACGGCATCATCGCCGTCGATTTCGAGCAGCGTAACGTCTGCGGCTGTCATGCCATTTTCCTTCAGCAGCTTGAGCGACAGTGTATTGGTGCCGCTGCCTTCAGGGCCGATTGCAATCTTCTTGCCCCTGAGTTCGGTGAGATGATCGATATCACCACGGCCACGGTAGAACACCATGAACGGCTGTACATACATGGTGCCCAGCGACATGATGCCGTGGGTATCGTCCTCGTCGACCAGACCTGCCTGAACAAAGCCGACATCGGCGGTGCCACTGTCTTTTTGCAGCAGATCGAGATTCTCCCCGGAGCCGTCGGTCGTTAAAATTTTGACTTTGATGCCATGTTTGGCAATCAGCTCGGCATATTTTTTGGCGTTGTTCTCAAAACTGCTGCCTTCTTGACCGCCTGCGATCACGAGGGTATCGGGGGGTGCAGGCCGAATCATCGTGAAGCCCAGCCAGCCGATGCCAATCGTTAGCAGCAAACCGGGGATCAGCAAAACGATCATGTCGCGCCAGGATACGGTCATGAGTTTGCCGAGCGGATCGCTGACCATGCCGGGGAGCGTTTTTATTTTATTTTTCTTTGTCATGAATGCGGTACCGAGAATTCACCGTGGCCGACCGGCGCACTTTTCGGCTATTGGTATTTGATTAATATCTAAGCCGTCTAGGCACGACTATACCGGAGAGCCATTCTTTTTCGCCGTGGGTGTTGGCAATGTGTGTGCGACGAAAGCTTCATGCGTGCTCAGAAAGATTTGGTGACGCATCGTTCTACCCAGAGGCGTGCTGCGCAATCGGTCGAGCACAGGGCCCTTGATTTCGGCAAATTGGAGTGTGATGTGTCGCGCTTCCAAATCTTTTTGCAGATCGGTCAACATGGCCAGCGCCGTCGAGTCGAGCTGATTGACGGCGGACAGTACCAGCAGTACGGTGCGCGTGCCGGTATTTGATTGAATCAGGCTCTCGATTTTTTCTTCGATGATTGGCGCATTTGCAAAATACAGACTTTCATCGACACGCAAGGCAAGCAAGCCGGGCAGGGTTTCTACCTGATGGCGCGCGATGTTACGAAAATGCTCGGTGCCCGGCACGCGGCCGACGATGGCCATATGCGGGTGGCTACTGCGCCAGACCAGAACCGCCAAAGATAATGCGACGCCCAGCAGGATGCCTTCTTCCACGCCCATCAAAATCACGCCGGCAAGGGTCAGCAGCAGTGACACGGCATCCGCTTTGTCGTATCTCCAGGCTTCGCGCAGCGTGTGCCAGTCGATCAGACCGAGGACGGCGACGATGATGGTCGCAGCGAGCACACTGACTGGCAGGTAGTAAAACCAGCCGGTAAATGCTGAAATGACGATCGCCATCAGCACCGCGGAGATCACGCCCGCTGCGGGTGTTTGGGCACCAGCGGCGTAGTTGACGACGGATCGCGCGAATCCACCGGTGACCGGATAGCCACCGGAGAAGGCGCTGGCGATATTGGCCGCGCCTATGCCGAGCAGTTCGCGATCAGGTGAAATGCGTTGGCCGCGCTTGAGCGCCAGCGATTGGGCGACCGAGACGCTTTCAACAAATCCAACCAGCGAAATCAGCAGGGCAGGCAGCCACAAAGCTTGTGTCTGTTGCCAGCTAATTTGTGGCAGCCCGATGTTGGGCAGGCCTGAGGGTACTGGTCCAACGATGGCCACCTGCGCACTTTGATCAAGCCCCGTGCTTGCCACGATCGCGGTTGACGCGATCACGACGGCCATCGGTGCGAGTTTGGTCAGTAGCTCGGCCACTCTGGCCGGCAAGCCCGCCGATTTCAACAGCGGTGCGAGTGCCGAGCGCGCGAAAAACAGAAAGAGCAATGCCGCGATACCAATGACACCGGTAGTCGTGTTGATGGCCGAGATTTGATGCGCCAGTCCCTTTAGGGTGGCGATGATGCTGCCGCTGGGCAGCGACACGCCCAGCAGGTATTTGAGCTGGCCTATCGCGATCAGAATCGCTGAACCGGAAATGAAGCCGCTGATGACTGGATGGCTGAGAAAGTAGGCAAGAAATCCGAGGCGCAACAGGCCAGCGACAAACAGCATCAGGCCCGACATCAATGCCATCAGAACGGCCAGCATGAGGTAGCTCTCCGAGCCTGGCACCGCCAACGGCGTCAGCGCGCTGGCGGTCATCAGTGATGCCACGGCAACGGGACCGACAGCCAGGGTCATGCTGCTGCCGAACACGGCGTAGGCCAGCAGTGGAAGTATGCTGGCGTACAGACCGATCTGGGGTGGCAGTCCAGCGAGCATTGCGTAGGCAAGGCTTTGCGGTATCAGCATGACGGTGACGATCAGGCCAGCAGTGAGATCGCCACTGAGCCATGGACGCTGATACTGGCGCAGCCAGTGCGGCAGCTGAAGCATCTTGCTTAATTCGTTTTGGGTCGTGCCAGCCATTCATGCCCTTTGAGCATCAGATGCCAGTAGACCCACGGAAGGATATTTTTTTTCAGGATCCAGGCGGATCGACGAGCCACTGTGGGATTCAGGGGGAAGGTGGGCAGCAGTTTGCCGCCGAAACCGAATTCCGCCAGTACGATGCGGCCTTTCTCCACCGTCAAAGGACAGGAGCCGTAACCATCATATGTCGTCGCTAACGCGCGGCCGCTGCGCGCGGAAAGAAGGTTCTCGGCGACGACGACGATTTGCTTGCGTACGGCAGCGGCAGTTTTTGCATTGGGCGACGAGCAGGCATCTCCCAGGCTGAAGATATCGGGGTAGCGCACATGCTGCAGCGTGACCTGATTGACATCGACCCAGCCTTCGGCATTGGCCAGCCGACTGTCGCGTACAAAATCCGGTGCCGTTTGTGGTGGCACCACGTGCAGCATATCGAAGGATTTTTCGACACGGGTTATGTTGCCATTCGCGTCTTTTTCATCGAACCAGGCTTTTTTCTCCGGGCCATCGACGGCCACCAGCGTCGAAGTGAAATGCAGCTGCGCGTTGTAGCGTTTGACGTAGTTCATCAACGGCGGCACAAAGTCTGCAACGCCGAACAGCACGGCACCCGTATTATGAAAATGGACGCTGATGTTTTTGAGCACGCCGCGCTGCTCCCAGTCGGAACAAGAGAGGTACATTGCTTTCTGGGGTGCGCCGGCACACTTGATCGGCATGGCCGGCTGCGTGAACAGCGCCGTGCCGGATGTCATTTGCCTGACCAGATCCCAGGTATAGGGCGCGAGATCGAAACGATAATTTGAAGTGACCCCGTTCTTACCCAGCGTGTCTTCCAGACCGGGGATGGCTTGCCAGTTGAGTTTCAGACCTGGCGCGACGACCAGATTCTGGTAACTGATCGGATTGCCTTGATCAATCGTGACTTTTTTCTGCTCCGGATCGAAGCCTGTCACGGCAGCGCGTATCCAGGTCACGCCGGCAGGCATCACTGATGCCATGTCACGCACGCTGTCTTGAAGCTTGAATTCACCGGCACCGACCAGCGTCCATGACGGCTGGTAGTAATGCTTGTCGTTGGGTTCGATGATCGCGATCTGCAGATTTGGCTGGCGCTTTTTGAGACTGGCCGCCAGACCAATGCCAGCACTGCCGCCGCCCACGATCACGATGTCTTGCGTATCCCCCCAGGTGCAGGCGCTGGCCGCGCCGCCCATGCCGGGCTGGGTGCGTTGGCCGCTGGCCATCTGATAGATATTGTGCGACCTCGCACCGCTGCGGCAAAAGGCGAGGAGGGGACCCGGCTTGAGCGCCAGCAGCTCAGCGAACTGGCGCGCCTGGCGTTCGGTGATCTGACCACTGATGACCGGCAGATGGATATAGTTCAGGCCGGCGGCTTCGGCGGCGCGGGCGATAGTTTCGCTGCTGGGCTGCGTCGGACCCCCTTCGCCGTCGGGACGGTTGTTAATAACGGTGCGGAAACCGAGCGCCGCGACCTCTGCCATGTCCTCCGGGCCAAGCTGCGGAGCGGTGCTGAACTTGTCGGTGTGACGCGTGATGGTGGCCGGCATGGATTGTCCTTGGAAAGCTTGGGTGTGCGCCGAATGGGCCCGGCCCGCACAGAGTGCAGTTAATTAAAGAAAATACATTATATTGACAAATAAAATGTTGGTCAATATAATATATAAGTTGTAATTAAAACGGAGTCTACGCACGATGAGCGATGCAATTAACCCCCAGGTCCACGGCATTTTTGATCCTGCGACCTGGACCGTGACCTATGTGGTCTACGAAAAAGAAGGCTCGCCATGCGCCATTATCGACTCTGTTTTGGACTACGACCCCAAGTCTGGCCGCACCCGCACGGATTCGGCTGACAAGGTGATTGCTTTTGTTCGCGAAAAAAATCTTACCGTAGCATGGATACTCGAGACGCATGCCCATGCCGATCATGTGACCGCTGCGCCCTACCTCAAGAAAACACTGGGTGGCAAAACCGCGATCGGCGACCATATCAGTGCGGTGCAACAAGTGTTCAAAGGTATTTTCCATCTCGAGCCAGAGTTTTCAACGGATGGTTCGCAGTTTGATCAGCTGTTGAAAGACGGTGAGCATTTCCGCATCGGCGCCCTGACGGCTACCACGATGTATGTGCCCGGCCATACGCCCGCGTGTGTTGCGTATCGTATGGGTGATGCGGTATTTGTGGGTGACACGATGTTCATGCCGGATGTGGGTACGGCGCGATGCGATTTTCCGGGGGGCGATGCGAAGTCGCTGTACGCATCGGCAAAGAAGATCCTGAGCTTGCCGGATGAAACACGGTTGTTCATGTGTCACGATTACCCGCCGACGGATCGCGCTGTGGTGTTTGAAACGACCGTGGGCGAGCAGCGCAGAAAAAACATTCATGTGCACGACGGTATCAGCGAGGCGGAGTTTGTTGACATGCGTACTCGGCGCGATGCAACGCTGGAAATGCCCGTGCTAATGCTTCCCTCAGTGCAAATCAATATTCGCGCCGGTGATCTGCCCCCGGTGGAATCAAATGGCGTTGCCTACCTGAAGATACCGTTGAACGCGCTCTGATTCAGCATAAAAAAGCAAGGCGTCGACAAGCAAGGCGTCGATAAGCAAGACGTGAGCAAGCATGACATGAACAAGCAAGACATAAAAAAATCCTGCAGCAGGCGTACCTGCCGCAGGATTTTTTATAGTGCCCGTGGTGCGTGCTGTTACTGCAGGCCGCCGTTCTGCTGCGCGACCATCATGTAGAGCATGGGGATGGACAGCATGGTGTTGAAGCGGGAAGTCAGCATCGCCAGACGCGCAGCGGCTGCCTTCTGTGCCGGCTCGACAGTGACAATACCCAGTGCTTTTTTCTGGTTAGGCCAGATGATGAACCAGACATTAAAGGCCATCACCAGCGCGATCCACATACCGATACCAATGGCATGGAAGCCAACTTGCAGCGTCAGGGCAGCACCAAGGTAGTGACGCATCCATGCCACGAGCAAGCCGGTGACGACGGTCGCCAGCGCTGCCCAGCGAAACCAGAATAGCGCGGTGGGTGCAATGACTTTGCCGATTGCCGGTTTTTGTTCATCCGGAATTTTGGGCATTGAAGGGATCTGCACGAAGTTGAAATACCAGAGCAGACCGATCCACATGATGCCAGCTACCACATGCAGCCAGCGCATCACAAAAGCGGCCCACTCATGTCCCATTTGCGGACTCACACCCGAGACCTTGGTGGCGATGATCACCAGCAGTATCAACAGGATTACTCCGGCCAGGACGGTGCGTCCCAGCGATTGCAGAATTGCAGCCATAAATCCTCCAAAAATATTCAGTTCAACGCTTTTTTATTGAGGGCGTGCGCGCGTCGCATTGCACGCTTACCAAGCCGAGCGAAGTATAGCCTAATGAAGCGTTGATTAATTCAGTGCGTCCCAGACCAGTAATACTCGATGGGTTCCAGCACGGGCGGCGTGAGGCCGCTCAATCCTTGTCGGGCTCTATCCGGCTGATGTCAATGTGAGCGCTGCCCTCGGCGACGGTCAGTGCCAGACGCTGTGGTGCCTGTATCTGTGCGGTGCGCCGAATGATCTGACCTTGCTCGTCCCGAAGGATCGCGTAGCCCCGCTCCAGCGTGCGCTGTGGCGCCAGTAACTCGAGTTTGCCTTGCAAGGTGTCGAGCTTGTGGTGATGAGCGCCCAGCCGGTTGGTGTATGCCGCTGATAATTGCGTTGCCCGGGCTGCCAGCCTTGCCCCTGCGATGCGCGTATCGGGCAGTGCATGCAGTAGCCGCTGCCGCGCTTTGTCCAGACGGAAGCGTGACGCTGCCAAGGGTGTGGTGGTTGCATGTTGCAGTCGGCGTTGCAGCGTTGACAGGCGGAGTTTCTGATGCCGTATGGCGGCGCTGGGACTTTGCAGGCGGTGAGCGAGCCAGTCCAGAGTCTGGGTGCGGTCATCGAGTTGCCGGCGTAACGCATCGGTGAGGTCATCACCATGCTGGCCGACGGCTGCGAACCAGTCGTCCCGTGGCGTGGCCGCCAGTTCCGCGGCTGCGGTGGGCGTTGGTGCGCGCAAGTCGGCAACGAAGTCGGCAATCGTGACATCGGTTTCGTGACCGACCCCCGAAATCACGGGCATGGCGCACTCGGCGATCGCACGGGCCACGCGCTCGTCGTTGAATGACCACAGATCTTCCAGACTGCCACCGCCCCGGCAGACGAGCAGGACATCACATTCGGCGCGCTGGGAGGCGGTGCGAATGGCCGCTGCGATTTTTTCGGCAGAACCGTCGCCTTGCACTGCGGTGGGGTAGAGCACCACCTGAATGTGCGGTGCCCGGCGCCGCAAGGCGCTCAGGACATCGCGCAATGCAGCGGCCTGCGGGCTGGTGACGATACCGATGGTGCGCGGGAAGACAGGCAGCTCCCGTTTGCGTTCCTGATCGAATAATCCCTCGGAGGCCAGTCGAGACTTGAGCTTGATAAACGCTTCGTAGAGATTGCCTACGCCCGCACGGCGCATGTTTTCAACGTTGAGCTGAAAATCCCCGCGCGCTGCGTACAGGCCGATGGTGGCGCGGACTTCGACCTTGTCGCCTTCGCGGGGGCTGAAGTCAACGTATTGGGCCCGCCCGCGAAACATCACCGCCCGTACCTGAGCCGCAGCATCCTTGAGCGTGAAGTACCAGTGTCCGGACGCAGCCCGAGTCACGTTGGAGAGTTCGCCCGCGATCCAGGTCAGCGGGAAGCTGCGTTCCAGCAGGCGTCCCACTGATTGATTCAGCTGCGAGACGGTCAGTATCGACGGGGCGGCGTCGTTGCTGCCTGTGCCGCCTGGAAAGAAGCTGTCACTCATCGGCAGACTGTCCGTCCGTGAAGCGGACCGGAAGGGTGGGTGATCCAATCCCCGCCGGACGCAGTTGATTTAGTATAAGTCATTGATTTCTTTGGGTAATTTTTTGCATGATTTGCAGGCGCCGTTAAAAATGCTTTTGAATCAGGAACCTGGCACCAGGGTCCCCCCGTTTCCCACAAACTTGTCCACAGCTTCTGTGCAAAACCCGACAGGCATTGCAAAAGACCGCTGGTTTTGCAAGCAAGCCCCCGTGCCTGATACGGATGTGGCTTGCGTGAACTTGCCCGGGCACAGTGAAGCGGATACAGTCTGCGGCAATTTGGATATTCATCAGGGGAGACTGTATTTTGTTTGCGCTGATTCAGGCCGCAGGCTGGCCGATCTGGTTTTTGCTTGCTGCGTCTTTGGTCGCTGTCACGGTCATCGTCGAGCGCTTATTGTACTTGCGCCGTTCGCGGATATCGCCTTCCACGTTGCTGCCGGAAGTACTGGATGTCGCGCGCACCGGCAGGGTCAACGCCGAAATCATCAGGCAACTGGAGCAGAACTCGCCGCTCGGCCGGGTGCTGGCGGCTGGCTTGCGGCACGTGCAGTCACCGCGCGAAGTGATGAAAGAGGCGATCGCCGATGCAGGCCGTGCAAGCGCGCATCATCTTGAGCGTTATCTGACGACCTTGGGTACGGTGGCAACGCTGGCACCGCTGATGGGATTGTTCGGTACGGTGGTTGGCATGATTGAATTGTTTGGGGCGCAGCAGGGCGCGATCACCGATCCTCTGCAGGTGGCGCATGGCATCTCCGTGGCGCTCTACAATACCGGTTTTGGTCTGGCGGTTGCGATGCCGGCCTTGCTGTTTCACCGGCATTTTCATGCGCAGGTCGATGCGCTGGTGATCGATATGGAGCAACAGGCGTTGCGCTTTGCCGATCAGATGAGCAGCGGACAAGGTTGAAGCCATGAATTTTCGTCAACAGGCCCGACGCGATCAGCCGGAAATCAATTTGATCGCGTTCATCGACGTGCTGCTGGTCATTCTGATTTTCCTCATGATCAGCACAAGCTTTAGCCGTGTCACCGGTCTTGCCGTGCGTCTGCCTACCGTCAGCGCCGAGGCCTCCACGCCACCCAAATCACTGCACATTGCCGTCGATGCCGAGGGTGGTTTCGCGCTGAACGGTCGGCGCGTGGCAGCGCGCGATGCAGCATCGCTGGCGCAAGAGCTGCGCCGCCTCGCTGCCGGTGACGCCACACAGATTGTCGATATTCATGCGGATGCGCAAGCCACGCATCAGTCCGTGGTCAGTGTGATGGAGGCAGCTCGTCTTGCAGGTCTGTCGCAAGTGACCTTTTCTGCGCAGTCGAACGCACCCTGATGCCCACCACCGTCATCAAAACGAATGCGCTCGAAAACCTGCTGACGCAGGCGTGGCAACGTCGCGGGTTGATCGCCTGTTTGCTGTTGCCGCTGGCGGCAATTTTTTTTCTGATCATTTTATTGCGTCGACTTTTTTACAGGCTGGGTATTTTCCAGTCCTCGACCTTGCCTGTGCCGGTGATCGTGGTGGGAAATATTTTCATCGGTGGTACGGGCAAGACGCCGCTGGTGCTCTGGCTGGTGTCGATATTACGCGCGCATGGCTACTCGCCGGGCGTGATCTCGCGTGGTTACGGCGCCCATGCAAGGGCGGTTATCGAGGTCAAGTCAGACATGTCCGCGGCCGAGACGGGTGACGAGCCGCTGCTCATTGCGCAGAAGTCCGGAGTTCCGGTATTTGTGGGTCGCGATCGAGTGGCGGCAGCGCGTGGCTTGCTCGCTGCGTATCCCAAAGTCGATGTGATCATTTCCGACGACGGCTTGCAGCACTATGCGCTCAACCGCACGATAGAAATTCAGTTGTCCGATACGCGCGGACATGGCAACGGCTGGTTACTGCCCGCTGGGCCCTTGCGTGAACCGGTATCACGTCGCAGTGATTTTTATGTGGTCAATGGCGGTACGTCGATGCCAAGCACGCATACCTGCAATATGCAGATCGCTGGCACTGAGGCTGAGCAGATGAGCGACCGCCGCCAACGCGTGGCTTTGTCTTCCCTTCGGAACCGGCGTGTTGCGGCAGTGGCAGGCATCGGTCATCCGGTGCGGTTTTTCGAGATGCTGCGTTTACAGGGCGTGGTGCTGAAATCAACGCTGGCCTTGCCGGATCATTTCGATTTTGCGACCAACCCTTTTGCCGGAATAGAGGCCGATGTCATTCTGATCACCGAGAAGGATGCAGTAAAATGTAAAGGCATCGCTGGCATCGCACAAGACACACGATTGTGGGTTGTCCCGGTTGATGCACGTATTGCTGAACCACTGGCGCAACACATCCTGGAGAAACTGCGTGGATAACCGACTGCTTGATTTACTCGTGTGCCCGCTGTGCAAAGGGCCGCTGCAGCATGACAAGGTGGCGCAGGAACTGATTTGTAATGCAGATCGTCTTGCGTATCCGATTCGTGACGGCATACCCATTATGTGGGCCGATGATGCGCGCGATATGAACGCGGCCCTGACCACGGGCACCCCGTCGGCGTAACGCTTTCACCTGTCTGATTTCTTTCGGGGCAAACCGCTGCATGGCCTTTACCGTCATTATTCCTGCTCGTATGGCTTCGACGCGTTTGCCTGACAAGCCGCTGGCAGATATCGGCGGTAAACCGATGGTGGTGCGCGTTGCCGAGTGCGCTGCGCGGTCGGGTGCCGCCCAGGTGATCGTGGCGACTGATCATCCCGATATCGTTGCCGCTTGCAAGCGCCATGGTGTTGATGCGCGCATGACCCGTGACGATCATCCCTCCGGTACGGATCGTATTGCCGAGGTCGCTGCATTGGTTGGGTTGCCGGATGATGCGGTGATCGTCAACGTTCAGGGTGATGAGCCACTGATGGACCCCGCGCTGATCAATGCGTGCGCTGCCCAGATCACGTGGGACGTGCCAATGGCAACCCTGGCGCACCCTATTACTGATCTGTCCGAGGTATTCAATCCAAACGTGGTGAAGGTGGTGCTGGATGCAGCGGGGCGGGCGCTGATGTTTTCTCGCGCACCGCTTCCCTGGCATCGCGATGCATTCGCGGACGGTGCGAAACATATGCCTGCGGGCTATCAGGCTTTGCGGCACATCGGTATGTATGCGTATCGTCAGGACTTTCTGCAACGCTATCCCACCCTGCCACCCGCGCCGTTGGAGCAGATCGAGGCACTCGAGCAATTGCGCGTGCTCTGGCATGGCTTCCGAATTGCCGTCCACGTGACCCCGGATGCGCCGCCCGGTGGCGTCGATACCCCGGATGATCTGGCGCGGGTGAGAGCGCATTTCACCGCTTGAGGCGGCGCAACGGCGTCTGCAGATGACCGGGCTGCCATCATTCTGTGGTAAGTTTCGGGCAAGCTAGTCAGGAGACAATCTCGCTGTGCGCTGCAGCGACGCGGGTCAATGCGGCTCAAGTAATAAAAAGCATAAGGAAATAAAATGCGTCTCATCCTTCTGGGAGCGCCAGGTGCCGGAAAAGGCACGCAGGCAGGCTATATCAAAGAACAATTCAACATTCCGCAGATCTCGACGGGTGACATGCTGCGCGCGGCGGTAAAAGAAGGCACCGAGCTCGGATTGGCTGCAAAAAAAGTCATGGATTCGGGTGGACTGGTGTCAGACGACATCATCATCGGTTTGGTCAAAGACCGTCTCACGCAAAATGATTGCGCAAACGGCTATCTGTTTGATGGTTTCCCGCGTACGATTCCGCAGGCCGATGCCATGAAGGACGCTGGCGTGGCTATTGACTGCGTGCTGGAAATTGATGTGCCTGATGAAGCCATTATCGAACGCATGAGTGGCCGTCGCGTGCATCCGGCATCGGGTCGAACCTATCATGTGAAATTCAATCCGCCGAAAGTGGAAGGTAAAGATGATGCAACGGGTGAAGCCTTGATTCAGCGCGACGATGATCGCGAGGAAACCGTGAAAAAGCGTTTGGCGGTGTATCACGAACAAACCAAACTGCTGGTGGGTTACTACAATGACTGGGCAAGGTCGGCACAGCCGGGTGCGCCACGCTATCGCAAGATATCGGGCATCGGTCCTGTTGAAGAAATTCGCGATCGCGCGTTGGCAGCACTGGCTGAGTAAACCGAGCCTTTTTTCAAAGCGGACATCAGGTCCGCTTTTTTCATGCATAAAAAAATCAGTGGTATGTGGTAAGCAGAGACGCCTGAAAAAAGTCGCGCACAAAAGCAGAGCTTGATGCGGACTGAGCGAGAAGTGTGTAACAAGAAACTGCACCCATCGAGACAGGTGGGGCAGCGATGAAGTGATAAAAACTGTCTTGAACTTTTGGAGGAGACATATGGCATCAAATGGCTTGTGGTTCGCTGTCGCTTGCGGCGTTATCGCCGTAATCTACGGCCTCATTTCCCGAAGCTGGATCCTTGGCAAGGACCCCGGCAATCCCCGAATGCAGGAAATTGCTGCTGCGATTCAGGCGGGTGCAGCGGCCTATCTGGCGCGTCAGTATCGTACGATTGCCATCGTCGGCGTCGTACTGACCATATTGATCGGCTTCCTTGATCTCAAGACTGCGGTCGGCTTCGTGCTTGGGGCCTTGCTCTCCGGCGCGTGCGGTTTCATCGGGATGAATATCTCGGTGCGCGCGAATGTCCGTACGGCGCAGGCAGCGACCCAAGGTATCGGGCCTGCACTGGATGTCGCGTTTCGTGGTGGCGCCATTACCGGCATGCTGGTGGTCGGACTGGGCCTGCTCGGTGTGTCACTGTTCTATTACTTCATCGGTGGTCTCGAGCATCCGGATTCAAAAACGCTCAAGCCTTTGCTGGGCTTCGCATTCGGCTCTTCGTTGATTTCGATTTTCGCGCGTCTGGGTGGCGGGATATTTACCAAGGGCGCTGATGTGGGCGCAGATCTGGTGGGTAAGGTGGAAGCCGGTATTCCTGAAGACGATCCGCGCAACCCTGCGGTGATCGCCGACAACGTCGGTGACAACGTGGGTGACTGCGCTGGCATGGCGGCTGACTTGTTCGAGACCTATGCGGTGACGCTGATTGCCACCATGGCACTCGGTGCGCTGATGGTGACTTCGGCGCCGGGCGCTGCGGTGATCTATCCGTTGATTCTTGGTGGTGTGTCGATCATTGCGTCCATCATCGGCGTGATGTTCGTCAAAGCCAAGCCTGACATGAAGAACGTCATGCCTGCGCTTTATCGGGGGCTGATTGTCTCGGGTGCCCTGTCCCTGATCGCGTTTTATTTCGTCACGACCATGGTGTTCCCTGAGTCCATCACGATGTCCGATGGCTTGGTAGTGACACCGATGGGATTGTTTGGCGCTTGCGCGGTGGGCTTGGTCCTGACGGCTGCCATGGTCTGGATTACGGAGTACTACACGGGCACGGACTTCGCGCCAGTCAAGCACATCGCCGAGGCATCGACCACAGGTCACGCGACCAATATCATCGCGGGTATCGGTATCTCGATGAAATCCACGGCATGGCCCGTATTGTGTGTCTGTGCCGGTATTCTGGTCTCTTATGCACTGGCGGGTCTGTTCGGTATCGCTGTGGCTGCCACCGCCATGTTGTCAATGGCCGGCATCATCGTGGCACTGGATGCCTACGGTCCGATTACGGATAACGCAGGCGGTATCGCCGAAATGGCCAATCTGCCGCAGAGCGTGCGCGACGTTACCGACCCGCTTGATGCGGTGGGTAATACCACCAAGGCGGTGACCAAGGGTTATGCGATCGGCTCGGCGGGTTTGGCGGCGTTGGTGTTGTTCGCAGATTACACGCATGCCTTGCAGGAGGGCGGTATCCAGATCCGTTTTGATCTGTCCGATCCGATGGTCATCGTGGGTCTCTTCATTGGCGGGTTGATTCCGTATCTGTTCGGTGCGATGGCCATGGAGGCGGTGGGTCGTGCTGCCGGTTCGGTGGTGGAAGAAGTGCGTCGTCAGTTCCGCGAGATTCCCGGCATCATGGAAGGTACCGGCAAGCCCGAGTATGGTCGCGCTGTAGATATGCTCACGGCCTCGGCAATCAAGGAGATGATGATTCCATCGCTGTTGCCAGTGGTGGTGCCGGTGGTCGTTGGTCTGGTGCTTGGACCCACGGCACTGGGTGGTCTGCTCATGGGTACGATTGTGACAGGCCTGTTCGTGGCGATTTCCATGTGTACCGGTGGTGGCGCCTGGGACAATGCGAAAAAGTACATTGAGGATGGTCATCACGGCGGCAAGGGCAGTGAAGCGCACAAGGCAGCCGTGACCGGTGATACCGTGGGTGATCCTTACAAGGACACAGCGGGTCCGGCGGTCAATCCGCTGATCAAGATCATCAATATTGTCGCGTTGTTGATCGTGCCGCTGTTGTCAGCCAAAGGTCTGATCGGCTAAGACGGTTTGTGCACTGAGAGAGAGGCAGCTTCGGCTGCCTTTTTCTATGGGCAGGTATCATTACGCTTATCGGCATTCATTTTTTACCTTCCCATTTGGAGAAATCATGGAAATCAAAAATAACGTTTTTATCATTACCGGCGGCGCGTCCGGACTGGGCGCTGCCACGGCGCGCATGATTGTCGAGAACGGTGGCAAGGTGGTACTCGCGGATGTTCAGGTGGAAGCGGGTGAGGCGTTGGCCGCCGAATTGCAAGGAAAATTCGTCAAGTGTGATGTCGCCTCGGAAGCCGACGGCCTGGCCGTGGTGGCAGCGGCGGAGGCCATGGGGCAGCTGGTCGGTCTGATCAACTGCGCGGGTGTGGCACCGGCAGTCAAGACGGTTGGCAAGGAGGGCGCGCATCCGCTGGAGGTGTTCCAGCGTGTGGTGAATATCAATCTGGTTGGTACGTTCAATATGTCGCGCCTGGCTGCTGTTGCGATGAGCAATCATGCGCCGAACGCTGCCGGCGAGCGCGGTGTGATCATCAATACCGCGTCGGTGGCCGCCTATGACGGGCAAATTGGGCAAGCCGCGTATGGTTCTTCCAAGGCGGGCGTGGTTGGACTGACTCTGCCCATGGCGCGCGATTTGTCGCGTAATGGCGTGCGTGTGATGACGATTGCCCCGGGTATTTTCGAGACGCCCATGCTGCTGGGTATGCCGCAGGAAGTCCAGGATGCGCTGGGTCGCATGGTGCCGTTTCCCCCGCGTCTGGGCAAACCGGCCGAGTACGCGCATCTGGCAAAAACCATTATCGAGAACACGATGCTCAATGGTGAAACCATACGCCTTGACGGTGCGATTCGGATGCAGCCAAAGTAAGTCGTCACTTACCCGGTGGTGTGCAGTCAAAGCAAGTCGTCGCTCACCCCGTCGCACGCAGGCCACAGTAGTTCAAACCTGTAGATAGGCAACGAACCTGCTGTTACCCTGCCGTCATGTCCGAGCCGCAGAAAACTGCCTTGTTTCTGGCTGGTGGTGGCGCGCGCGCCGCTTACCAGGTCGGTGTATTGCAGGCCATCCTGTCCCTGCTCAGTGAGTACGGATGGCCTGCGCGTCAAAATCCCTTTGAAATTATTTGTGGCACGTCCGCCGGTGCCATCAATGCGACGTCTCTGGCTTGCCGTGCCGATCATTTCGAGGAGAGCGTCACGCACCTGCTGCGCATCTGGCGCAATCTTGAGGTAGAGCAGGTCTATCGTGCTGATTCCATCGGTGTGCTGCGTTCAGGTGCGCGCTGGCTGTCTCTGTTGTCGTTCGGCTGGTTGCTGCGCAAATGGCATGCGCAACCGCCGAATTCCCTGCTCGATAATTCCCCGCTGGTCGGATTGCTGCACAAGATGCTCGACCTGCCGCGGCTTGATCATGCGTTGCATTCCGGTCAACTGGATGCACTCGCGGTATCGGCATCGTCGTACACGGGTGGAAGCCATGTGACCTTCTATCAATCGGCGCGCGCCATTCCGTCCTGGCATCGCGCGCAACGCATGTCGGTGCAGCAGCAGATCGGCGTCGATCATTTGTTGGCCTCTGCCGCAATTCCCTTGATTTTTCCGGCAGTGCCTCTGTACTGCAACGATCGTTGCGAATATTTTGGCGATGGCTCCATTCGTGAGGTCGCGCCAGTCTCGCCGGCCATTCATCTGGGTGCGACCAAGATACTGGTCATCGGCAGCGGTCATGTGGGCGGACCGCAGCGAAATTTTGCGGAGTACGCTGGTTATCCCAGCCTTGCGCAGATTGCAGGTCATGCGATGTCGAGTATTTTTCTGGATGGTTTGTCCGTCGATCTCGAACGCATCATGCGTATCAATGCGACGCTATCCCTGCTGACACCCGAGCAACGTCGGCAAACCTCGTTACGGCGGGTCAACTTGCTGGCTATCACGCCCTCGGTACCACTTGATTCGCTCGCCAGCCGTCATGTCGGTAGTTTGCCTTTGCCGATCAAGACGCTGCTATCGGCTATCGGTGCGACCGAACGTCGGGGTGGTGCGTTAGCGTCTTATCTTTTGTTCGAAGGCAGCTACACGCGCTCGCTGATCGAACTGGGTCAAGTGGATACTTGGTCCCGCCGGGATGAAGTATTGCGATTTTTTGATATTGATCTAACAACAAAAATTATGTCAAAAAGAAAACATACACCAGAAATATTTCATAATTATAAAAATTCGCCGACGCACACCGCATGATTTACGATGCATTGAAAATTCGAAAAAGCGCCGTAGATATCAGGTTTTTCGCGTAAATCCCCCTCATTTATCAGAAAATTGTGATCGATTGGTCAATTGAAACCTTGCTCAGGGGTTTTGCCGGAACCAAAGGGCGGGTATCATCTCGAATTGCCGATAATCATCCGTCAAACATGTGGGCTTTTTCAGCCGGTGTTCAGGCGATTGCGATGCGCGCAACCCTTACGAAAATGTAAACTTTTTAAGTTGTGTGCGTTTTTTTTTAATGTTTCAAGACGACCGTGAATATTTACATGCTCAGCGCGCCCCATCAGCGCGACGATGAGAGCCAGGAACACACGACAGGCGGCGGCTTGCTGCGCGCGGTTCCTGTCAATGTGGTGCAATCCATTCGGGCTTTTCGCGTCACCGAACTGCAGGCGGAGGCTATCCGACTTGAGCAACATTTTTTGTATGCAAATTGCGCGCAGGCACTGACACGTCAGCAGGTGCTGGTTTCGATCGCAGAATCGTTTCATTTGCCCAAACCGTATGGCAAGAACTACGACGCGCTCAGAGATTGCCTCACCAATGTCTTCCATAAAGCGGGAGAGCAGTCAGGCTTCCTGGTGGTGCTTGAGCAATTGCCGAATACCCAGAAATTTGACAAGGAAGCGCGCGAAAACCTGCTGGATGTATTCCGCGACGCGGCTGATTTCTGGGCTGAGAAGAAAGTCCCCTTCCGCGTTTTCTTTTCGTTTCAGTAGTCCCCGGCGTTTGCATGATGCGCTGTTAAAATGCGCGCCATGAAGCGTATCGTCATTCTGATCTCTGGGCGCGGCAGCAACATGGCAGCGCTTCTCCAGGCGGCATCAGCAGAGCAGTGGCCGGCGCAAGTCGTGGCCGTCATCAGCAACCAAGCCAACGCAGCCGGACTGGCGACGGCGAGCGCCGCCGGCATCGCAGCGCGCGTGGTCGAGCATGTCGCTTATCCGGATCGAGCGCAGTTTGATCAGGCATTGTCGGCCGTGATTGATGCGTATGCTCCGGATCTGGTGGTACTCGCAGGGTTTTTGCGTATTCTGACGCCCGAGTTTGTCGAGCACTATCACGGTCGGCTACTGAACATACACCCGTCTTTATTGCCGAGTTTTCCTGGTCTGGATACACACCGACGCGCACTCGAGGCCGGCGTGAAGGTGCATGGTGCCACGGTGCATTTCGTCACGCCTGAACTGGATCATGGCCCCATCATCGAGCAAGCGACCGTACCTGTGCTGGATACAGATACCGAGGACACACTGGCATCACGTGTACTCGAGCAGGAACATGTCATTTACCCGCGTACCGTGCGGGAGTTTATTGAGGGCCGATATGCGCTCGTGGCAGGGCGTGTGGTCCGTCATCCTGTTTAGCATGACGCTGCGTGCCCCGTTATTGCTCTGAAGCGATAGCGACCAAGTAGATCAACCCGCTGCTCACTGAACGCTTTTGCGAGCGCCACACCGGAAGGATTTTTCATGAGATTGCCACCCGCAGTCATCAGCAGTACCGAAGATGCTCTGCGCGACGTCTTGCGTTTTACTGCGCCTGCCGACAGTGTTCTGTCGCGTTATTTTCGTGAGCATCCACGTCTGGGTGGTCGTGAGCGCGGCATGATCGCCGAGGCAATCTACGCATTGCTGCGTCATCGCTTGGTGTACACAAATTTTGCCGAGTCAGGTAGTGGGCCCCTGATGCGCCGCATGGCTTTGCTGGGTCTGGCTGACGTGGCGGGTCTTGATGCATTGCCCGGGCTCAGTGAGCAGGAAGTTGAATGGCTCGGCCATGTCACATCGATTGATCGCAGCGCCTTGCCTCTATCGATGCAGGCAAATTTACCTGACTGGCTGCTGGACCGTTTTACCGCGCAGTGGGGCGCTGAAGAAGCCATGCAAGTGGCAGAGTCGCTGAACCGACCTGCGCCGCTGGATTTGCGCGTCAATACGCTCAAGACCACGCGTGATGCAGCGACGTTGGCACTGACTGAAGCGGGCGTCACTGCAGAGTCAACGCCATTTGCCGCATTGGGACTGCGACTGGCAAAAAAGCCAGCACTGCAAAACATGCCGTTGTTCAAAGAGGGTGCGATTGAAGTGCAGGACGAGGGCAGTCAGTTGCTGGCGCAGATCCTTGGCGCGAAACGTGGCGAGATGGTGGTCGATTTTTGTGCCGGTGCGGGTGGAAAGACATTGGCCGTGGGTGCGCAGATGCGCAATACGGGTCGACTGTATGCCTTCGATATTTCCGAAAAGCGTCTCGCACGTCTCAAGCCGCGGCTTGCGCGTAGCGGGCTGTCGAACGTGCATCCGGTACTGATTGCGCATGAGAATGATGCAAAGATCAAACGTCTTGCTGGCAAGATTGATCGCGTGCTGGTGGATGCGCCCTGCAGTGGCTTTGGTACCCTGCGGCGTAATCCCGATGTGAAGTGGCGACAAACTGCCGCCGGCGTCGATGAGCTCAATATCAAGCAGTTATCGATACTCGAAGGTGCGGCGCGACTGATCAAGCCGGGTGGTGTTCTTGTCTACGCGACCTGCAGTTTGCTGGTGGAGGAAAACGAACATATCGTGGAACAGTTCCTCGCAAAGCATCCGACCTATACGTTGCGTCCCATGTCGCAGATTCTGGCAGAGCAGAAAATCGACTTGGTGATGGGTGATTATCTGAAGCTCATGCCCCATGTGCATCAGACAGATGGCTTTTTTGCAGCGGCACTGGAGCGCGCCAAATAGCGATGCAAAGGATGATGCGTTTTGGCGCATGCGTCTGCGCGGCTTTGATGCTGGCTTTTGTGTCGGCGGTACGCGCGACCGATCAGAGTGTGCCCGTCATGGCTGCAAAGGGCACGGTACAAGTCGCTTTCCCGCCCTGGGATGACGCCGAATCGCTTTTGCTGGAGACGCTACGGCGGGCGCAGCGCGAAATACTCGTCCAGGCCTATCTGTTGACCAGCCGCCCGATCGCCGCTAGCCTGATTGCGGCAAAACAGCGTGGGTTGGAGGTCAGTGTGCTGGCCGATGCGCATCAGCATGCGGATAACCCGGCCTCCCTTCTGGTATCGCTGACCGAGCAGGGCATACCGGTCTGGCTGGAGACGCGTTATCGTCATGCGCACAATAAAATCATGGTTATCGACGACGGCACGCAGGAGGTGGTTGTGGTCACTGGCAGCTATAACTTCACACGGAGTGCGCAGCACATGAACGCAGAAAATCTCGTGCTCATTCGGGGCAACCTGGCGTTGGCACGCCGGTTCCGACAAAACTGGGAACGCCATCGCGCTGACGCCAGGGCGCTGAAACCCGCGGGTGCGCCATGAACACCAAAAGCACCATGAGCGCCGTGATGGCAAATCCGCTGTGGGTTGATCTGCAGGTCGAGATGGATCGTCCGGATTGGTTGCTGCAACTGCTGGTCTTGGGCGCCTGCGTTTTGGCCGGTTGGTTGCTGTCGCAGCAGTTGATGAAAAAATTCTCGCCGCGTGATGACCATGCCGGCATTTTTCAGGTGCCCTTCGACAGCTTTCAGATCGTATTGACGCCGCTGCTGATGGTATTGCTGATGGCACTCGCGGCACTGGTCATGGGTCGATGGCAGCACGCTGGCCTGTTGCGCATGGTGCTTCCCCTCTTGCTGTCGTTCCTCCTGATTCGCGCGGGATTTTTCCTGCTTCGCAAGGCATTTGCCAAAGAAGGGCGCGTGGGTTTGTTCCTGCAGGTATTCGAGCAAAGCTTTGCCGTACTCGTCTGGGGCGGGCTTGCGCTCTACGTCACGGGCCTGTGGCCGGAATTCATACAGTATCTCGAGGACACGACCGTACCGTTGGGACGACATCGAGAGCCGCTGATCGTGATCTTTCAGGCGCTGTTGTGGGTGTTTATCACGCTGGTGCTTGCGATGTGGGCAGCGAGTGCACTGGAGCAGCGCCTGATGCATCTGGATACCATGCATTCTTCGCTGCGAGCCGTGATGGCTCGTGTGGTGCGGGCTTCCTTGATCCTCATTGCCGTTCTGGTCAGCCTGTCGATTGTGGGTATCGATCTGACGGTACTGTCGGTATTTGGCGGCGCTCTGGGCGTGGGTATTGGACTGGGTTTGCAGAAGCTGGTGAGCAGTTATGTGTCCGGATTTGTGATTCTTCTGGAGCGCAGCTTGTCGATTGGCGACATCGTGCATCTTGACCGCTTCAGCGGCGAGGTGGCTGAAATCAATACGCGATACACCTTGATTAAATCGCTGGATGGATCCGCGGCAGTGATTCCGAACGAAATGCTGGTGTCCTCGCCGGTGCAGAACCTGACCCGGAGCGACCGTCAGCTGCGCCTGGCCACCACCATGGTGGTGGGCGCCGATACGGATCTTGACGTCTTGCTGCCCGAGATGGTGGAGGCCATGCAGCGTATTCCCCGGATACTGAAGACCCCCGCGCCGACAGCGCTACTAACGAGGTTTGCCGCCGAGGGCTTGGAGCTGGAGGCTGGTTTCTGGATCGCTGACCCGGAAAATGGTGCGGGTAGCGTCCGTGCCGCCGTCAATTACGCGCTCTGGCGCTTGTGCCGTCAGCATGGCGTGCGCTTGCCTGGTCAGGCTGGAACTGAATCTCGAGGGAAAGATGAAACTGACAAGTCATTGATTCGTAAGTCTTTATCTCCGGCGGGCGATGACAATCAGGCCTGAGATGATCAAAAACACGTACAATGCGGCGTTGGGCCAGAACAATGAGCTACCGCAAGGGTTTGCTTGGCTGGTCCGGGTAATTTTGGAGAAACAATGAGCTTAAATCCTGTTCTGGATGCTGTTCTCGACTTTTTGATGAACGGCCTTACGCACGCCTCAGGTTGGCAGATCGTGCTGGTCACGCTGGCGGTTACCCATGTAACGATTGCCGCGGTGACTATTTTTCTGCACCGTTGCCAGGCGCACCGCGCGCTGGAACTGCATGCCATTCCAAGTCACTTCTTCCGCTTCTGGCTGTGGATGACCACCGGCATGGTGACCAAAGAGTGGGCTGCGATTCACCGCAAGCACCACGCGAAATGCGAGACCATCGAAGATCCGCACAGCCCGGTTGCACTGGGTATCGAGAAAGTGCTGTTCGAGGGCGCCGAGCTCTATCGCATGGAAGCGAAGAACCGCGAGACGATCGAGAAGTACGGTCACGGCACGCCGGATGACTGGATCGAGCGTAACGTCTATACCAAGCACTCGGCACTGGGTGTGTCGCTGATGTTGGTGATTAACCTGATGCTGTTTGGCGTGCTGGGACTGACCGTGTGGGCGATTCAGATGGCCTGGATTCCCGTGACTGCAGCTGGCGTCATCAATGGTATCGGGCACTTCTGGGGTTACCGCAATTACGATTGCAAGGATGCATCGAGGAATGTGCTGCCGATTGGCATTCTGATCGGCGGCGAGGAACTTCACAATAACCACCACACCTTTGGCACATCGGCCAAACTGTCGGCCAAATGGTTCGAGTTCGATATTGGCTGGTTTTACATTTCCATTCTGGCATTCCTTGGCCTGGCAAAGGTCAAGAAAATTGCTCCCGAGCCGCGTTTTGATCGGCAAAAGCTGGTTTGTGATCTTGATACCCTGCAATCCATTGTGGCCAACCGCTATGACGTGATGGCTACCTACGCAAGTTCGGTACGCCGCACATGGCGCGACGAGCTTGCGCAGATCCGCGCCAAATCCAAATTTGAATCCAGCTTCCTGAAATCCTCCCGCAAGCTGATGCAGCGCGAGCCGGCTAGCCTGGAGCAACAGCAACAGCAGCAGCTCTCCGAAGTGTTCAAGCACAGTAGTGCGCTCAAGACCATGCACGAAATGCGCGTTGAACTCTCTGGCCTCTGGGAGCGTTCGCATGCCAGCAGTGACCAGTTGTTGCAGCAATTGCGAGACTGGTGCGCACGTGCCGAATCCTCGGGCATACGTTCATTGCAGGAGTTCTCTCTTCGTTTGCGCAGCTACGCCTGATCGTCATCAGGCAACAAAAAAACCCCGCACTGCGGGGTTTTTTTTATCTTGGTTTTGATACTTCACGTAAAGAGACGCAGACAGACAGTCTCTGATCAGTGCGTGTCCTCGCAGCCCCGCGCCGAACCGGTGCGGTTCTAACCAGAATGGGGCGCGCTGGTAGCGAGCCTCTGGGTTGAGTCTGACGATGACGGTATGAGCGCTGAGAGGCAAGTTTATTCTGGTACAGGCACTTTTGCGCGTTTTTTATGCTCTGGCATGGTGATTGCTAAAGAGGAAGTTGAGCGCTTTTTACTCAACGATGTTGTTACCTCCTGGAGATCAAAAAAATGACAAACCGCCGTAATCATCTGAAAACGCTGGCAGCGACCATGGTGCTGGCTGCTGCTGGCACATCCCTCACGTCATCCGTATTTGCTGCAGACACCATCAAAGTTGGTGTCTTGCACAGCCTTTCCGGGACGATGGCAATATCCGAGACAGTTCTTAAAGATACCGTGCTCATGGCGATTGAAGAGATCAATGCCAAGGGCGGTGTGCTCGGGAAAAAGCTGGAGCCTGTGGTCGTTGACCCGGCGTCGAATTGGCCGCTGTTTGCCGAAAAAACCAAGCAGCTTTTAACCAAGGAC
>JAJTGC010000050.1 GCA_021298975.1 Oxalobacteraceae bacterium | reverse complement strand
AGACTGGCTTCCATGGTGCAGTGCCACAGAGACGGTTGGCAGCTTTGGGCAGCCGAATTGTCTTTTAGCCCTCATGTTCTGGTAAATTTAACCGATGGAAGTTGTGGGATGTTTCGCATTGCCTGTTAGCTTGCTCACCATTATAAAAATAGCAATTTAACTGCAACGAAGCTGTTCTGCTGTTGATCGTCAAACGCGCCTCGATTAGGCAACCGGTTGTCGCGTTATCGTGAAACGATCAGTGGCAGGATTACATCAACTACGGGTTAGCCGGACACGACGCCATCCATGGGATAAACCAAGGTATGGGGATCGCAAGAACGTGATGGACGGGCATGTTATGAGCACTTCATCTGACGACCACAAACCACTGAACCATCTGATGGAGCGTTTGCTTCGCCTGTTTTTTGCTAATGGTGAAAAATATGTGGGTGAATTCAAGCATGGTCAATACCACGGCAAAGGCATGATGACCTACACCGATGGTGAGAAATACATCGGCGAGTACCTAGAGGGCACCCGGCACGGCCAGGGAACCTATGTCTTCGCAAATGGCGACAAGTACATCGGCGAATACAAGAACGGTACACGGCACGGACAAGGTATTTATTCCTCGATCGACGGCAAACGCTATGTCGGAAGCTTTGACAACGGCATACCGGAGGGCCACGGTGCCGAGATTTTCCCCAGTGGTAAAAAGTATGTTGGCGAGTTCAAGCAGGGTAAACCCTTTGGTCAAGGCATTCACACCTGGCCTGATGGCGCGATGTACTACGGTGAAATTCGGAATGGCCTGCCTAACGGTGATGGCACCTTCATTTCTGCTTGCGGGAAAAAATACGTGGGCCAATTCAAGGAAGGCAAAAAACACGGAAAAGGTGCGTTCACCTGGGCTTGTGGCGACCAGTATGTTGGTGACTACAGAGACAACAAGCGCCACGGTCAGGGAACCGAGATTTATGCGGATGGCGACAAATACACTGGCGGCTGGAGCCACGATTTTTTTCATGGCCAAGGCACCTACATCTGGTCGGATGGTGCGACCTACCGGGGCGAGTGGCAGGAAGGGAAATTCCACGGCTTTGGTGTGTTGTCCAATTCGGATGGCACACGACAAGAAGGCTTCTGGGATGAAGATCGGTTCATTGGCGAGCGCCCCGATGATTTGCTGACGCCTCGCTTGAAACTCGTGTCGCATGCCGCAAGCGCGACCGGCTGAATAGACCCCACAAGCACAGCAATACCGCTTTACTTGTTTTTGAGGCCAACGCCTTTGACCAACGCATTGCTCGGTTGAACATGCACGGGCCTCGGTCAGTCACAAACAATCGTCGATTTTGGGTCGGGACGCCACGCAACTGACCTCATGGTTATGTGTTCGACAAGCACACATCTCAAGACCCGGAAAATTTCTGCCTGCGTGACGCACGCTGAATTGGCCAGGGTTGACGGCCCTTGTGAGATTTCCCACCCGTTTGCATCCATGGCATGGTTTGCATATAATTTGTCGACGTGATTCGACTAATCAACATATCACCCATGGCAAAATCGAAAACCTGGACGCTCGACGATGTCGCAAAAACCTTTCGCGCCTGTGAGAGTCTCTTTCACGCTTTGGGTGACCCAGCGCGACAGCAAATTGTTCTACTTTTGGCTGAACATGAACGTTTGAATGTGAACCAGATCACTGAATTGATGCATCTAGCTAGGCCTTCTATTTCGCATCATCTAAAAGTACTCAAAGATGCAGGCATGGTCAGTCTGGCTCGAGAGTCTCGCGAAAATTTCTATAGTTTGCTGTGGGATGAGCCTATCAGTCGCCTCAAATTACTCATCGAACAAAGTGAAATAGCCTGCTAGCGCAAAGTAGTCGCTTTAGCTCCCCGCAACTGGGGTATTGCCTTGCGCAAGCAAATCCCCAAACCAAGTTAACCCTACCCTAACGATGTGCTTGCAGATGACAGCGTAAGTAAATCCCACCTCACTGGACGACAACATGAAATTCATTGAAACGATGTTGCCCTATTTTCAGGGCGAAAAAATGGAAGCACTTGTCTTCATCTTACCCATCGGACTGCTGTGCATGGTGTTTGGTGGCTGGCTGCTATCGGAAGGACAGCCCGGCTTCACCAGAGGCGTTGCTCTGCCATTCATCGCCATGGGGCTGGTTATTTCAATCATTGGTGCTACCGTGGGCTTTCGAACGCCTGCACAGGTCGTAGAAATTCAGCAGGCCTACACGGCCAATCAAATTGAAGCCATTCAGGCAGAACGTATACGAATGGAGAAAGTGAACAAAGCCTGGCACTGGTACCTTGGCTTGTGGATCGTTTTTATTATTCTTGGGTTGGGCTTGCGGCTTTTGAATCAATCAGATTTCTGGCGTGGTTTTGGCATCGCGCTGGTATTTTTTGCCGGGGTCGGCCTGATGATTGATGGCTTCGCCGACAGACGTGCTCGAAGCTACAGCAATGCCATTAATGAAATGATGTAATTGATTTACCCGTCCAGTTCGTTGAGAAGGCGATTGCAACCTTAATTTGAATGATATGGTAACGTCGTTGACAGGCAGATTGTCTGCCAGCCTTTCTTTTTTGAATGGAGCACCATCATGCGTTTCTACCTTGCTGCACTTTTTCTCGTAGCTGCCAGCTATGCTCAGGCTGACGATCTTCCACCACTCGCCACTGGCCAGCAAATAAAAAAAGCGGTTGCCGGCAACACGGTCGAAGGCTCAATGCAAGCCTCCGGTCGTTACACCGAATTTTATGCAAAAGACGGCACGGTTTCCGGCAAAGACTACAAGGCGGCATGGCGCATTGAGGGCGACACCATGTGCTGGCTATACAAGGACCAACCCAAAGATTGCTGGCGCGCGTCGATCAAAGGCGCAACGGTGCAGTGGGTAAAAAATAACAAGGTACAAGGCACTGGCACGATCGTGAAGGGCAATATAAACAACTTCTGATCTGGTCGCGTGTGATCGATGAAGCGCTTGCCGTGCATTGCCGCAGGGACGACCACCCAGCCGACTCTCAAAACCCTACTCGATTCGCATCGAGTCTTTTAAGAAGCGCTGGCAATCTGGTAGAGGCTGTTGTACCAACCGTCTCAGCGAGGAGCACATCGTTTCCTGGGGCAGTTGAGCGTGCGAATTTTCGTCTGACAAAACAGAGATCGTGCGAATGCGCGTACGATCACTTGGCTGTGCGCATGGCTTCAGCCAAGGTCGTTTCACCCTGCTTTGCGAGCATGTCAGCGGCATTGAGTCGGTCACGAGTTTCACGGTTCTGACTCAGTTTGGCCTTGCCTTCCAATCTTGAAATAGCGATTTCAATGCCCACAATCGCCTTGAGCATGCCATCAATATATTCAGGGGAAGAATCGCCCATCTTCCAGGGTTTCGGCTCTGCGGCCTCATGTGTTTTTGTCAAACGCCCCACCACACCACGCACAAATTTCTGCTCATCTTGCACGGTGAGTCGACCATGGACGTGCACTACTTCGTAGTTCCACGTGGGCACCTGTCGGTGGAATTCGTGTTTGCTGGGATACCAGTTCGGAGAAATATAGCTTTCGTCGCCTCGAAAAATCACCAACACATCCATCCCCTCGCCGCATTGCTGCCATACCGGATTGGCTCTCGCTACATGGGCAGTCAGCAGGCCGTGAACGGGATCAAGTTCAAAAGGGATGTGGTTCGCATCGAGCCCATCAGGTGTGAGCGTGACCAGCACGCCTAAAGGATGCGACTGGATTATTTTATGAAGTGCTTCAGCGCTTGTGATGGCGAAATGGTCAGGGATGTACATGGGACGCGAAGTTTCAAGATTGATTGATTAAAATTTTAAAGTTATTTTCGCGGTAACTTGAATCACGACAGAGCAATCAGTTTGAACATATTTTTACATACTACCTATCCACTTCAATTTTTCTCGCTATCTTGCCCAGCCAAATCACAGAAGACGCCGCTAATTCTGGCTTGATTCTACCGCGCCGCTTTGCTTTTTTTTCAATACGCGAATTTGACATACCGCTCGAACTTAGCAGGCAGTGACTGGAAAAAATGTGCCTTCCAGGCCGGGGTATTCGGCTGCATCCTGCCGACAGCAACCAGGCGTGAACAACAAGCCCTGAGCGCATTGAACCTATGTCAGCTTGGGCTGAGACCGGCCGTCACAAAACGAGGATTTTTCATGGCAGGTCGCGTTGACAGGGCATTTTCCTTACTATAAAGTAAGGAAAAGGAGGTCTTTCATGGCTACAGCAACCCTCACCAGCAAAGGACAAATTACGATCCCTGTTGGCGTTCGTAATGATTTGAAAGTGGAGACCGGGGATCGGGTGGAGTTTATCCAGATTGCGCCAGGTCGTTACGAGTTCGTGGCGGTAACTCACAGCATTAACGAGCTCAAAGGCATGTTTGGCAAGCCCGCGAAGACCGTATCGGTTGAAGACATGAACAATGCCATCGTCCAGCGTGGCGCGTCTGCCCGATGATCGGGCTGGATACCAATGTTCTGGTGCGCTACATCATGCAGGATGATCCCAAGCAATCACGCAAGGCGACAAGCTTGATTGAATCACTTGACGATGACCACCCAGGATTCATCACGATAGTGTCGATATTGGAATTATATTGGGTGCTTACCTCTTGCTACGACCTGACTACCGATCAAGTCAAGCAGGTCCTGGATGTTCTGCTGCGAACCAGACAGATCATCGTCGACCGCGCTGACCAAGTGCTGCGCGCCTTGAGAGTCCTTGAAGCCGGCAAAGCTGACTTCGCCGACTGCTTGATTGAACGTACCGCTGCCTCGGTCGGCTGCGAACATACCTTCACTTTTGATGTGAACGCTGCGAAGTATGCGGGCATGACGCTCATTGTGTAAGCCGCCTCTCCAGTCAGGCTCCGGAAACAAAAGGCTCTACGCATTGAGCGCTGGCTTGGGCGTGATCATGGGGGTGCGGCTGAAGTGTGGCTGACTCAACAGGTGGCATACGACCTGTGGCGAGCCAGGCAGGCGGTCAAAGCAACGAAGGCGCTCATGGGTGTCAAGGTACTGAAGTTCCAGCCTGTTTAAAAGGCAGGACTTCAAGGCTGATTTTATTAGCGTGGCCCGCTGGCGATCCTACGTGTTGATCGACCAAAGCATGAACAGCTTTTCAGAACCTTTCGTGTCCCATCAGATAACGCCATTGACCAACGAGCAGTCCTCCCATTGGTACGCGGCCTCCACCCTCACTTATCTGACCGCTGACCTCGACCACAAATTCCTGTTCTACGCGGGACAAATCATCCACTAATTTGCGCTTGACGCGCCAGTCTTGCGTAAAGACCATCAGGCCGCTGGCAGCATTGTCCAGCGGATCCAGCATGACCAATTCTTTCCGATGCCGTTTCAGAAAACGCATACCCGAACGGTCTTCCGCCGCCTGATTTTCAGTCACAATCAGCTCGGGCACATTCGCCACCGCTATGCCCGCCGGCTTATGCAGCAGGAAGGTGACGTCTTCAATCGGCGTCAGATCAGCGCCCGGCAGTAGGGCGATCTGCTCCTGCCCCGTGACCCGAAAGCCAGGTTCTTCGACAACGACACCGTCGACTGTGACGCCAGCGCCTTCGATATACAAAATCGCCTCTCCACGGGAACAATTGAAGCGCTCGGCAACGCATTTTGCAAGACGGATTGAACCAGACATTAACACCACCCTAAGAAAGGCTGGCTATTGTAAAGCCGTTGCTGGGTGAAGCCCTATGAGCATCGCACCGATTGTCTGCATCTAACACCATCAAACTCAATTTAACATTTGCTGCAGCCGCACCTGCCGTTCATGCTCTTCCTGTTCAGCCAGCGCAATTTCATGCATCACTGCACCCACATCCGCAGGGTGCATATCGATCTCGACCTGACCGGTCAGAACGGACTCAGGCGTGAGCAAACCGTCTCCGTACAGTCGCCAAATCTCTTTGCCGTATTGAGTCGAAGCGAGCTTAGGCGCACACACACTGAAAAAATTTCGCAAGTTATTGACATCACGTTCGAGCATAGCGCCAGCTTCGGTATTTCCAGCAGCGTCAATTGCCTGCGGCAAGTCGATAATCACAGGACCCGCTGCGTCGACCAAAATATTGTACTCAGACAGGTCACCATGAATGACGCCTGCGCACAGCATCAGTACAACCTGCTTCAATAACTGTGCGTGGTAATCCAGTGCCATCGCTTCGTTTAATGGCACATCATTCAAACGCGGTGCGGCATTGCCATTTGAGTCCGTCAGCAATTCCATCAGCAGCACGCCTTCGAAACATATATACGGTTTTGGGACACGCACACCCGCTGCAGCCAGCCGGTAGAGCGCATCGACTTCGGCGTTTTGCCAAACCTCCTCCTGCATCTTGCGGCCATAACGCGTTCCTTTTTCCATCGCGCGTGCTTGCCTGCTGTTTTTGACTTTGCGGCCTTCCTGGTATGACGCCGCCTGACGGAAACTGCGCTGACTGGCCTCTTTGTAAACTTTTGCGCAGCGGATCTCCTGACCACAACGCACAACAAAAACTGTCGCCTCTTTGCCGCTCATCAGCTGTCGCTCTACAGAGTCGATCAAGCCTTCTTCAACCAGCGGCTGGATTCTTTTTGGGATTTTCATAGGTGAAGTAGCTTGAAGGCCAGGTTTCCCTTAAGCACTGGCGACCATCGCGTTGATATCCTTCATCAAAAGGAACACATGAAATGGATCCGAGAGACTGGGTTCAAACTCCCAATTCAGATACCACCGTCTGGGAGGTTCATCCTTGGCATGCACGAGTAGCACGCGAATCCCTGCAATGTCAGCCGCCCGTGCAGTTCGCAGCAATGCATCCTTGAGTAGGGCTTTGCCAAGCCCTGCGCCTTGATGCTGAAGATCCACGGCAAGCCTGGCCAAAATCATTACCGGCACTGGGTGTTGTGGAATGCCTTTGGTAACACGTGGCGCGGCCGCAGCCGGCTTAACGCTGCCAACTGCCAGGCTGTAGAAACCAACGGCCAAGGACGAATGGCAGCTCACATACGTCTGTGCACTGTTTGATTTTTGATTGACGAGCGCAAAGCGCTGCAAAAACTGATTCAGTGCAGGCTGGCCACAATCAAAGGATTCAACGGCGTCCGAGCCGGCCAGCTTACGAACTGGCTCGTAGACTGACGAACTCAACCAAGTAACCCTGGCTCAGACAAGAGCTTCTTGAGCTTGGGTTTGTCAGTTACGGGCTTATCAAGCGCCGACTGAAACGCAAGCCACTGCTCCTCACTCAGATCAAAGCGGGTGCGATCGGCCAGAGTTTGGTTGGCCGCATTAATGCCCGCATCGAGCAGAAATTCACTCACGTTTTTGTGTGCTACACGCGCCGCCTCTTGAAGCAATTGCTTGACGGGCGCGCTAGCGCGCACATCGATGCGCTCGGATTTGGAATGCGTGGTGGCATCCGTGAGGGCCCTCTTTTTCATAAGCTGATCCATCATACCGTCCGGACAATGTCCCGACAAGCATATTTAGCGTGAACACCCTTAGTAAACGGCAAGTACCTGAAGAGCTGCAACCAAGATGACCTTGGCCTCTAACTGATTGAGCGAACGGCGATTCCAACCTTCGAGTACGAACTGACAGGCAAAGGAACCGATCTTTTTACGGTACCCAACAAACATCGTCAACTCAAAAGCCAGCAAATGTTCAACAATACTTTACTTCTCCGCAAGCACGTCATAAAATCAAGGCCAATTCGTCCTTTTAAAATCGAGGAAACCCATGGAAGTCATACTCAGAAAATATGGCAACAGCACGGTCGCCGTGCTACCGCCCGCTGTCCTCAGGGATCTTGGCTTGTCGGTTGGGCAAATCATGACCTTAGACACCACCAATAACGGTCAAATCGTGCTATCCAAAAAACGAAAATACGCTCTAGCCGACCTGATAGCCCAATGCGATCCAAAAGCCCCACCGCCAGCCGACCTCGCGCTATGGGATTCAGCGAAACCCGTCGGACAAGAGGTCTGGTAATGGCAGTTTTTGATCGGGGTGACGTGGTTAGCGTACCTCTTGACCCAGCTATCGGCCACGAACAACGAGGTACTCGGCCAGCGCTAGTATTGACCACCAAGGAATTCAATCGTTTGGGTGACGTGCTCATTGCTCCAATAACTCAGGGTGGAGAATTCTCACGTTATGCCGGCTTTGCAGTGAGCCTGATGGGCACAGGTTGCAAAACACAAGGCGTAGCTTTGCTGAACAAGATCAGAATGCTCGATCTCAATGCAAGAAAAGCGAGAAAGGTTGAGCGCGTACCACAAGCAGTTCTTGATGATGCTTTGGGTCGTCTTTCAGCTTTGCTCGATGGCTAGGTGTGCTTGCTATCAATCCCTCACGCGATATCCGCAGGGACATTGCTGCCTCCTCAGAAAAGCAAAATGCCCGCTGGATTCAGCGGGCATTTAACTTGAGAGGGAGTATCTGTTGGCGGAGAGAGGGGGATTCGAACCCCCGGTAGGCTATGAACCTACACACGCTTTCCAGGCGTGCGACTTAAACCACTCATCCATCTCTCCTGAATCCGTTGCAGATGTCACTTGCAAACGAAGCCCGCGATTATAGCAAACCTTCCCTGCCTCCCCCGTCTGGCTCAGCCGATGACCCATAAAAAAAGCCGCTTCGCCCAAAAGGCGAAGCGGCAATCCGGTAATAGAGCCATCGGAGCAAGCCCTACGACCTTCCCCCACAAAACTCAGTGCAATGTTCTTATTGCCATCACTCAGATAGCCTCTTTCAATTGTTCCAGAATGGCCGGATTCTCCAGCGTGGAGATGTCTTGCGTGATTTCCTCGCCCTTGGCCAGCACGCGCAAGAGCCGGCGCATGATCTTGCCCGAGCGCGTCTTGGGCAGATTGTCACCAAAACGGATTTCCTTGGGCTTGGCAATCGGACCGATTTCCTTGCCGACCCAGTCGCGCAATGCCTTGGCCATGGCTTTTGCTTCGTCGCCGGTTGGACGTGCGCCTTTCAACACAACGAATGCGCAAATCGATTCACCGGTGGTGGCATCGGGCTTACCCACGACAGCCGCTTCAGCAACCAGTGGGTTGGCAACCAGCGCAGATTCGATTTCCATCGTACCCATGCGATGGCCGGAGACATTCAGGACATCATCGATGCGACCCGTGATGGTGAAGTAGGCCGATTTCTCATCACGAATGGCACCATCGCCAGCAAGATACAGCTTGCCGCCCAACTCCGCGGGGAAATAGCTGGTCTTGAAACGCTCCGGGTCATTCCAGATTGTGCGAATCATCGAAGGCCAGGGCCGCTTCACCACGAGAATGCCGCCATGGCCGTTGGGCATGTCGGTGCCCGCTTCATCAACGATGGCCGTCATGATGCCCGGCAGCGGCAATGTGCATGAGCCCGGTACCATGGGTGTGGCACCCGGCAGGGGCGAGATCATGTGACCACCGGTCTCGGTCTGCCAAAAGGTGTCAACGATAGGGCAGCGCTCACCACCGATATTTTTGTAGTACCACATCCAGGCTTCCGGATTGATGGGTTCACCAACTGAACCCAGCAGACGCAGTGATGACAAATCAAATTGCTGGGGATGCACCTTCGTATCCGTATCGGACGCTTTGATCAGCGAGCGAATGGCGGTGGGTGCGGTGTAGAAGATGGTGGCCTTGTGGCGCGCAATCATGTCCCAGAAACGACCCGCGTTCGGATAAGTCGGCACGCCTTCAAACATGATTTGTGTGGCGCCTACGGCCAGCGGACCATACGCGATGTAGCTGTGACCCGTGACCCAGCCGATATCGGCGGTGCACCAGAAGATATCGCTGGGCTTGATGTCAAAGGTCCATTTCATGGTCAACGCAGCCCACAGCAAATAACCACCCGAAGCGTGCTGGACGCCTTTGGGTTTGCCTGTCGAACCCGATGTATACAAAATGAACAAGGGATGTTCGGCGCTGACCCACTCCGGCTCGCATTGATCGGACTGTTTGCCCATCAGCTCATGCAGCCACAGATCACGCCCAGCCTGCATGGCGATATTGCCTTGGGTGCGCTGGTACACCACGACATGTTTGATCGCTTCACAGCCACCCAGACCCAGCGCTTCATCGACAATGGCCTTGAGTGGCAGCTGCTTGCCACCGCGAACCTGCTCATCGGCGGTGATGACGGCGACAGCACCGGCATCAATAATGCGCTCCTGAAGGGACTTGGCAGAGAAGCCGCCAAACACGACCGAGTGCGTCGCACCAATGCGTGCGCAGGCCTGCATCGCCGCGACGCCTTCGACGGACATCGGCATATAGATGATGACGCGATCACCTTTTTTGATGCCAAGTGATTTCAGGCCATTGGCGAGCTGGCAGACTTTCTGATGAAGTTCGCGATACGTGAGCCGAGTGACGGTCGTATCGTCAGCCTCGAAAATGATGGCGACACGGTCGGCATTACCGTTGCTCAGATGACGATCGAGGCAGTTGTAGGAGACATTGAGCTGACCGTCTTCGAACCACTTGTAGAACGGCGCCTGAGATTCATCAAGCACCTTGGAAAAGGGCTTGTGCCATTCAAGGTGCTCGCGACCGAGACGGCCCCAGAAGCCTTCGTAGTCCCGCTCGGCTTCGGCGCACAAGGCGTGGTACTGATCCATGCCGGAGATCGCTGCATTTTTTACAAAACTCTCGGGCGGATGAAAGAGGCGATGCTCATGCATCAGGGATTCGATCTCAGACATCAGGTCTCCTGCGTGTTCATTATTTACAGTCAAGATAAGCGGATACGCTTACTCAGGGCTTACATAGCATTTGGACTACCCCGATTTCCGGTCGGGTTGCCTCGGATCGCCGCCAGTCACAGGTGGCCCGCGTGTAAAATGCGGTTCTGTGTTGTTGCGACAAAGAAACCGTCGAGAAACCATTAAACGCCTGATTCCGCCATGACTTCCGAGCAAAAAACCCCGCAAAAAATCTCGTCGCTTGCCAATTTCATATTCATGACGCGGTGGCTGCAACTGCCTTTGTATATTGGATTGATCCTGGCGCAAATCGTGTACGTGTACCACTTCTGGGTCGAGCTGGTCGATCTGGTGGGTGCGCTGATGGGCAATGGCACGGCACTGAGCCACATTCTGAGTGCGACCAGCGTCGAGGGCGCAGCGCCACAAGCCAGACTGACTGAAACCACCATCATGCTGGTGGTGCTCGGACTGATTGACGTGGTGATGATTTCCAATCTGCTGATCATGGTGATCGTGGGTGGGTATGAAACTTTCGTGTCCCGCATGCATCTGGAAAACCATCCTGATCAGCCAGAGTGGCTGTCGCATGTCAATGCCTCGGTGTTAAAAGTAAAGCTGGCTACCGCGATCATTGGCATTTCGTCGATTCATCTGCTGAAATCTTTTATCAATGCCAGTGCACACGAGACCAAGACGCTGGTCGCGCAAACGGTGATTCATCTGGTCTTCCTGTTGTCTGCTCTTGCCATTGCCTATGCCGACCGCATCATGTCAGCCACATTGCATGAGAATCAGGACAGGCATTAAGACGCGCATTTAGACACGCATCCCGTTTCATTTTTTAAAGCCCGAATGACATGACTATCATCAAGCAAGACGACCTGATCGAATCCGTTGCCGCTGCCTTGCAGTTCATCAGCTATTACCATCCGGTCGATTACATTCGCCATCTTGCACGCGCCTACGAGCGTGAGCAAAGTCCTGCTGCCAAAGACGCGATTGCGCAAATTCTGACCAACTCGCGCATGTGTGCGGAAGGTAAACGCCCTATCTGTCAGGACACGGGCATCGTGAATGTCTTCCTCAAAATCGGCATGGATGTGCGCTTCGAAGGTTTCCCCGGCTCGATCACGGATGCCATCAATGAAGGTGTACGACGCGGCTACAACTTTGCTGACAACAAATTACGCGCCTCGGTCGTCGACGATCCGCAGTTCGAACGCAAGAACACGAAAGACAATACACCTGCGGTCGTGCACATGGAACTGGTACCGGGTAACACGGTCGACGTTCAGGTGGCTGCCAAAGGCGGCGGCTCGGAGAATAAAACCAAGTTCGTGATGCTCAACCCATCAGATTCTCTGGTGGACTGGGTGCTGAAAACGGTGCCCACCATGGGCGCCGGCTGGTGTCCGCCCGGCATGCTGGGCATCGGCATCGGTGGCACCGCAGAACATGCAATGCTGATGGCCAAGCAATCACTGATGGGCGATATTGACATGAGCGATCTGCTGGCACACGGCCCGAAAAACAAGCTCGACGAATTACGCGTTGAGCTCTATGAGAAAGTCAATGCGCTGGGCATAGGCGCGCAAGGTCTGGGTGGTCTGACGACTGTGCTGGATGTCAAGATCATGATGCATGCAACGCACGCGGCTTCCAAACCTGTGGCGATGATTCCGAATTGCGCGGCGACCCGCCATGCGTATTTTGTGCTGGATGGTTCAGGTCCGGCTTATATCGATCCGCCCTCGTTGTCCGAGTGGCCCGAGGTGCACTGGACACCCGATACGCACCAATCAAAACGCGTCGATTTGGATACGCTGACAGCCGCCGAAGTCGCTGCATGGAAGCCCGGCCAGACGCTGCTCCTGAACGGCAAAATGCTCACGGGTCGCGATGCGGCACACAAGCGGATTCAGGACATGCTCGCCAAAGGCGAAAGCCTGCCTGTGGATTTCAAAAACCGCGTGATCTACTACGTGGGGCCGGTGGATCCGGTGCGTGATGAAGCGGTGGGCCCTGCGGGACCAACGACGGCAACCCGCATGGACAAATTCACCGACATGATGCTCGAGAAAACCGGCCTGATTGCGATGATCGGCAAAGCCGAGCGTGGCCCGATAGCGATTGAATCGATCAAGAACCACAAGTCGGCGTATCTGATGGCCGTGGGTGGTGCTGCCTACCTGGTTTCAAAAGCGATCAAGAGTGCCAAGGTGGTCGGGTTTGCCGATCTGGGCATGGAAGCGATTTACGAATTCGAGGTCACCGATATGCCGGTTACCGTGGCCGTCGATTCGAACGGGACTTCGGTGCACAACACCGGCCCCAAAGAATGGCAGCAACGTATCGCAGCCACGATAGGCAAGATTCCGGTCAGCGTTGGATAACACCCCGCCCTGCGGCCTCATGTCCAACTCGGCACCTATTGGCATCTTTGATTCAGGCATCGGTGGCTTGTCGGTACTGCGCCATGTGCGCACGCTGCTACCGCATGAAGCACTGCTTTATTTTGCTGATTCCGGCTTCGCGCCCTATGGTGAAAAACCGGAATCGGTGATCGTCGAGCGCGCACTGGCGATTGCCGCATTTCTGCTCCGCTTTAACATCAAGGCGATGGTAGTGGCCTGCAACACCGCAACGGCCGCTGCGATTGCTGCCTTGCGTGAACGTTATCCGGATCTTCAGGTCGTGGGTGTGGAGCCGGGACTCAAGCCGGCGGCAGCCCTCACGCGTTCTGGCGTGGTGGGTGTGCTGGCGACGGCTGGAACACTCGCCAGCGACAAATTTCAAAAACTGCAGCAGCAAATTTCTGCTGCCACGGGTGTGACTTTCATTGCGCAGGCCTGCAACGGGCTGGCCGACCAGATCGAAAAAGGCGAACTGCAGTCGCGTGACACTGCCGCTCTCGTACAACGCTACGTGGCACCCTTGCTCGCTCAGAAGGCTGACACCCTGGTACTCGGTTGCACCCACTACCCATTTGTCGAGCCGCTGATCGCCAGCGCTACCGCCGCCACCGGGACTCCGGTGCAACTGGTCGATACCGGTGCGCCGGTCGCACGGCAACTCGAGCGCCTGCTAAGTCAGCACGGACTGCTGCACACCAATGCGCCGTCTCAGGGGGCGCTGAGCGCTTACACCACCGGCAGTCGAACAACGCTCGCCACCGCATTTCGGGTGCTGCTGGATCTCAATCCGCCCGTCGACGAGGTGGCCGGGCAGATGGATTAAGGGGCAAAAAAACGCAATCTGCCGTTTGCAGGCTGTTTGTACGCCGAAGCGTGCCCGGCGTGGCTGGAATTTTGTATAATTGCGCCTTCGTTGCGGCATTGGCCGTGATGATGTCGTGTCAGTGGTGGCCGTAGCTCAGTTGGTAGAGTCCAGGATTGTGATTCCTGTTGTCGTGGGTTCGAGCCCCATCGGCCACCCCAAAAATTCAATGATTTCAAGCCCGGTGATGCCGGGCTTTGTTTTTTGTCGCGGTGCTTACTCCGACCAGGTCACACCCCCCAACAATCGGCGGCATGTTGTGAATGTCGAGTACCAGGGCGCTGACCCTCGATCAATCAACCACCATTGCACGCGGCTCTCAAGCCCGGTCGACGCTCCCTTTGACTTTTCCAGCCCATCAAACTAGACTAACTGAACTTAGTTTACTAGAGGTGGCGGCATGGAAACAATCAACATTCATGAGGCGAAAACGCACCTGTCGCGCTTGGTAGAGCGGGCGGCGGCTGGAGAGTCTTTCATCATTGCCAAGTCCGGCAAACCCATGGTCAAGGTCATTCCCCTCAGTGGCCCGTCTGGCGCGCAAATCAAACGGCTGGGCTTTTTGACAGGGCAGATTGATGTCCCGGACGACTTCGACCGTATGGGAGAAGACGACATAGAGCGACTGTTCAAGGGCGGCTGATGAAATTCCTGCTCGATACGCATCTCTTGCTGTGGGCAGCAGGACAGCCGGAACGTCTCTCAAAACCCGCCAGAGAATTAATTGAAAATCCTGACAATGCGCTCTATTTCAGCGCAGCCAGCATTTGGGAAATCGCTATCAAAAGCAGCCTCGGCAGAGAAGATTTCAGGGCCGATTCACGGCTGATCCGGCGTGGATTAATCGATAACGGCTACCATGAAATTCCCATTTCCAGCGAACATGCCGCAGGTGTACAGTCGCTTCCGCTTGTTCACAAAGACCCATTTGATCGGCTGCTGATTGCGCAAGCTCTTTCTGAAGGTATGCCCTTGGTCACCGTGGATCCCGTACTTTCGCACTATCCAGCCATGATTCAGCAAGTTTGAACCGTTGACTTACGGTGTCACTGCCAGCCGCCACAAGGAAATCACCTCCGCCGCCCGGGCACTGTGCAGGGCATCACTGGCATCAGCCACCTTGGCGTGCGTGGGTGTCGCATCAATGTGTCCCAGTATCCGCAAGCCGGCACTCTCGATCATATCGAGCAGCTGCTGCCGAGTACGTAATTGCAAATGCTCGGCGAAATCGGACAAGATCAGCCAGCCCTCACCACCGGGCGAAAGATGTGACGCCAAACCGTCCAGAAACCCGCGCAGCATCCGGCTGTCCGGATCGAAGATAGCGTGCTCAAGCGTTGAGCTGGGCCGCGCTGGCACCCACGGGGGATTGCAGACAACTAATGCTGCGCGTCCTTCAGGGAATAAATCGGTATCGACGACCTCGACCTGATTTTGCAAGCCGAGCTTTTGCAGATTCTCTTTTGCGCAGAGGATCGCGCGAGGATTGTTTTCCGTGGCGACGACCCGCGCGATGCCGCGTTTGGCGAGTATCACGGCCAGTACGCCGGTACCGGTACCGATATCAAAGGCAAGCGACTCTGCCGCCAGCGACTTGGGCAGTGGTGCCTGAGCGACCAGCGGCGCATAGTCGGTGCGTACCGGCGCAAACACCCCATAGTGCGGATGAATGCGAAATGACGCCGGCGCCTCGGATCCGCCGATGATCACGCCCTTCTTGCGCCACTCATGCGCACCGACGATACCGAGCAGTTCTCGCAACGAAGCAAGATAAGGACGGCCGACCTCACCGTAAGCTTCTGTACAAGCTTGCTTCACATCGGGGGCGCGCCGCAGCGGTACGCTGTGGTCCTGATCAAAGGGTATGAGCACCATACCCAGCGTGCGGGCCCGTTGTGACTGCGTGAGACGATGACGGTGGAAAACGTCAGGCATCGCGATCGCGCCGGGCGTACCCTGCTTTGCGTTGTCAGCGGCTTTGGCCGCCTTGGCAGCCTTCGCCGATTTGCGTGACGGTCGGTCAACCCGTCGCGCGAGCGCCTGCAGCAGTTGACGCGCATTCTGAAAATCGCCCCGCCATAACAGACCCGTTCCTTCACAAGCAAAGCGATAGGCGGTATCGGCCGTCATCGTATCGTCGGCAATAACCACACGACGCGGCGGCGACATCCCGCTCTCGGAGCGCCAGTCGGCATTCCGTGTTTCGCCGTTCTCGGTCCAGTGAATCTCGGGGGGTGTCTCGACTGCAGAGGTCATGCGGTTCATAGGAAAGTCATGAGGATCGGGAAGTGCGCGGAGTGTAGCAGGAGAAGTACGCTGCCAACGGCCGGCCGGATCCGCTTTTCAAGGCAGACCTGAAGAAAAGTGACCCTGCACCTCGGTGCCTACTTTCGAAGGGCACGCAGCTTTCTTTGGTACATTAATTCCTTTATTCAGACAACAGAGCACAGCCCATGCACAGCAACGCGCGACAGAACGTCATTGGCGTCATCGGTGGCAGTGGTATTTATGACATCGATGGCCTGGAAAATCGTCAGTGGGTAAGCGTGAGCTCACCGTTTGGTGAACCTTCGGACGAGATACTGATCGGTGATCTGTTCGGCCAGCCCATGGCCTTTTTGCCGCGTCACGGTCGTGGACACAAGATTCCGCCCTCCGAAGTGAACTACCGTGCCAATATTGACGCACTCAAGCGTCTGGGCGTCGCCGATGTCATTTCTCTGTCGGCCGTTGGCTCGCTCAAAGCCTCCCTCGCACCGGGTACTTTTGTGATCATTGATCAGTTCATTGATCGTACCTTCGCACGCGAAAAATCATTTTTTGGCAAAGGCATGGTGGCTCACGTATCGGTTGCTCATCCGGTGTGCTCACGTCTGGGCGACTGGTTGCAGCAAAGTGCGTCTGAAGCAGGTATCGAAGCCGTTCGTGGCGGCACTTATCTGGCGATGGAAGGTCCGCAGTTCTCGAGTCTGGCAGAGTCGAATCTGTATCGGCAGTGGGGTTGCGATGTGATTGGCATGACCAATATGCCGGAAGCCAAGCTCGCTCGTGAAGCAGAGCTTTGCTATGCCAGCGTCGCGATGGTGACGGATTTTGACTGCTGGCATCCGGATCATGATCATGTCACGGTCGAGCAGATTGTGGGCGTGCTGATGGCCAATGCGAACAAAGGCCGCACGCTGGTCAAACAAGTCATCCCCCATCTCAAAACGGATGCACAGGCTGCGACGTGCAGCTGCCGCACAGCGCTTGAACATGCGCTGATTACTGCACCCGAAGCACGTGATCCCGCCATGCTGGAAAAGCTCTCTGCAGTCGCTGGCCGATTGCTGACATCGTGAGCAACGCGGCAATGAACCACAGTGCCGGATTGCGCAGGCAAATCCTGTCGGCCTGCAGACGACTGGAAATCAGTGGACTTAATCGCGGCACGACCGGCAATATCAGCTGTCGCGAGGAAGATCACTTTCTGGTCACGCCCTCCGGTGTTCCGGTAGATGCGATGACTGAAACCGGCGTGGTCGCCATGCGTTTCGATGGCACCGTGATTGGCCATGGCAAACCATCCAGTGAATGGCATTTTCACCGCGACATACTGCAACAGCGCCCTGATATCCACGCAATCGTTCATACCCATTCACCGTATGCGACCGCACTGGCCTGCCTGCGCGAAGATTTGCCACCGTTTCACTACATGATCGCCATCGCCGGTGGTGATTCGATACGCTGCGCGCCCTACACGCTGTTTGGTACCGACACCTTGTCGGCGTATGCGGTGGAAGCCCTGACCGATCGTAAAGCCTGTTTGCTGGCCAATCATGGTCTGATTGCGCTTGGCCGGGATCTGGATGAAGCCATGACCGTGGCCACCGAAGTGGAATCGCTTTGCCAGCAATATCTGATCGCCCGCCAGAATGGCATGCCGGTCCTGCTGTCTGCGCAGGAAATGCAGGAAGTCATTGATCGTTTCAAAACCTATGGCAAACATGCCACCTCATCCGAGTAAACCATGGACTTCACCCAATTCATCCGCACCATTCCGGACTATCCCAAGCCGGGTATTCAGTTTCGTGACATCACGACCCTGCTGAAAGATCCTGCCGGCTTCAAAGCCTGTATTGACAGTCTGATTGCGCGTTATCGTAATCAGCCTATCGATAAAATCGTTGGCATCGAATCGCGTGGCTTCATGTTTGCAGCACCACTCGCTTATGCGCTGGGTATCGGCTTTATTCCTGTGCGCAAACCGGGCAAGCTGCCAGGTAAAACGACCGGCCATGACTATGCGCTGGAATATGGCACCGACCGCATTGAAATTCATGACGACGCCATTACCTCGGGCGAGCGTGTATTGATCATTGATGATTTGCTCGCCACCGGTGGTACAGCCGAAGCCGCCGTGACGCTGGTACAAAAAATGGGTGGCCACATCGTTGAATGCGCGTTTCTGGTTGATCTGCCCGATATCGGTGGCCGACAGCGACTGGAAAAAATGGGTCTTTCGGTTTTTGCCCTGTGCGAATTCGAAGGGGACTAGCATGACGCAAGCCGTGGTCACCCTGCGCTGGATGCGCGAATCTGGCAAGCAGTGGCTGGAGATGATCGATCAGACGCGTCTGCCAAGGTGTCGCCGAAGGCATTCGAACCATGGTCGTGCGGGGCGCGCCCGCCATCGGTGTGGCGGCCGCCTATGGTGTGGCGCTGGAAGCCTTGCGACTGCATCATTTACCGCGCGCCGAATTTGACCAGCATTTGCAACTGGGCTTTGATGTACTGGCCGCAAGCCGCCCGACGGCGGTCAATCTGTTCTGGGCACTCAACCGAATGCGCGCGTGCTGGCAGCGCCATGGCGCCGCCGATACAGCCGTGCTGTCCGAGACCCTGCTCCGGGAAGCCCAAGCCATACACAGCGAGGATGTGCAAATCAATCTGGCCATGGGCGCGGCGGGCGCGGCACTTTTGCCGGATGGTGCCCGCGTGCTTACGCATTGCAATGCGGGTGCGCTGGCAACGGCTGGGCATGGTACGGCGCTGGGGGTGATCCGCTCTGCGGTTGCCTCGGGCAAGCGTATTTCGGTGATTGCCGATGAAACCCGCCCCTTCCTGCAAGGTGCGCGTCTGACGGCGTGGGAAATGGTGCAGGAAAATATCCCCGTCACGCTTATCACCGACAACATGGCCGGTCATATGATGGCGCGCGGTGAAGTCGATGCCGTGATTGTTGGAACCGATCGCGTCGCCGCCAATGGCGATGTCGCCAACAAGATTGGTACCTACATGGTGGCGGTACTCGCACACCGGCACGGCATTCCGTTTTATGTCGCTTGCCCCCTGTCGACCATCGACCTGCAGGTCGCGCGCGGCGAAGATATTCCGATTGAAGAGCGCTCCTCTCTGGAAGTCACCGGCTTCCGCGATTATCAGTGGGCAGCGGCTGGCGTGATGGTCCGCAATCCTTCGTTTGATGTGACCCCTGCGGAATTGGTGACGGCGCTCATCACCGAAAAGGGTGTGGTACACCGGCCTGACAGGGACAAACTCGAGCGGCTTTTCAGTGACTGAAAAATAATTCTGGGTCAACTCAGACCTGATCTGCTTCTTCAAAAAATGGCTGCAGCATGAGCGCAGGAATGTCTTCGGCCGGTACCGGCCTGGAGAGCAAATACCCTTGTACTTCATCACAGCCCATCGCCTGCAGATTGCGTAATTGAACTGCTGTCTCCACGCCCTCAGCCACGATAGTAATGTCAAGGGTGCGTCCGATCGAGACAATCGTCTCGCACAAAACCTCGCTCTGATAATCTTTACCCAGCTTTCGAATGAAAGACTGATCGATTTTAATGACATCGATATTCAAACTTTGCAGCTGAGACAGGGATGAATAGCCTGTACCAAAATCATCAATTTGCAGTTGGATACCCAGTTCACGAAGTTTTTGCAATTCCCTGATTGCTGTGCCTCCTTCGTCCAGCATGCTGGATTCTGTCAGCTCAATGGCGATCAATGAGGCGTGCAGACCATGCTCTTGCAGGCTATTGCCGAGCATCTGACGCAAGCTGTCGTCATGCAACTGCAGTGCCGATACATTCACCGAGACACGTTTCATGTTGACTCCCTGAGATATCCAGACAGCCATCTGCGAACACACTTTGCGAATAACCAGTTCCCCCAACGGAATCACCAGCCGGGTCTGCTCTGCAACGGCGATGAATTCATCAGGAGATATCAGCCCGCGCTCCGGATGTTGCCAACGTATCAGTGCTTCCATGCTGGAAAACCGACCGGTTCGCGCATTGACACGCGGCTGATAAAACATCACAAACTCGTCATGCTGGATTGCCAGCTGAAGTTCACGCTCGAGCTGTGTACGATCTCTTATTTTTTGGGCATATTTTTCATCGTAATGCCGGTACTGCGATTTTCCTTGTGACTTGGCCTCATACAGCGCGATACCGGCAGCCTGCATCAGTACCTGTGCATCCTTCCCGTCGCAGGGATGAACGCTGATACCCATCGATGCTTTCAAAGGAAATTTTTCCCACACAGTTCCGGTAGCTGAATGGGCAATTGCTGACATCAATGCCTGCGCCTCTGTACTGCCATCACCATCGACGAGATCATCAAGGACAACAACGAATTCGTCGCCACCGAGACGTGCCAAACGATGTTTTTCCGGGACCACATCGCGCATGGCTTTGGCAACGGACGCCAGCACCAAATCGCCGTTGCGATGACCTAGCGCATCATTGATATTTTTGAAATCATCCAGATCAATGGCAAGCAGCGCAAGTCGCTGGCCAGCCTCATGTGCCTGTTGCAGCATGACCGGCAGCGTGTCATTGAGCCAATGCCGATTGGGCAGCCCAGTGAGTGTGTCCGTCTTGGCCATTCTGGCAAGCTCGTTCGCCTGTTGCCGGGCTTCGGATATATCCCTTACCGTAATCGCAATATCTTGACCCGAGAGGACGGCACGCCGATGAAACCACCCGGCAGCGTGGCGTCTCTCCCTCGGCACATAAAATTCATCCTCGACAAACCTCTCCGTTTTTACGCGCAAGAAAAAATTATGTTGCGCATCCAATGCCATGCATGGCGCGGGTAGCCCGACAACTCTGCGGCGCGCTCATTACAGTCTTCAATACAGAGCTTGTCTATGTCGCCGTTGTCACGATAAGTCGGACTGATCATGTAAAAAGCTTCGCGAGCACCGTCCACCGCGAGGCGAAAAGTTGACTGTACCTTCGCCTCATGTCGTCTGCGAGCGGTATGGCGAATCTGGTTCAAGGCGCCGGCCACCGTAAAGCTCACCAGTAACAGGCAGACCAATCCGGCAATGCCAAGATAAGTCCGCTGGGTTGATGCATAGGGCTCGAATATATTTTTCTTGCTGATCGCGGCGATGCTGATCAACGGATAGCCTTCAATTTTTTGCCAGGCAACGAGCCTGGACTCGCGGTCGACAAAGGCAAGCGCCGGCTCATCACGAATGCCGTGCTCCTGGGTGAACAGGGGCGCCTGTTCATAAAACACGGTTGTCGCAGCCTTGCCACCTTTCGAGACAAGCAAAGGCCCTTCGATGAAGCGTACCGAAATGAAGTCGCCGGGCATCAAGGATGCCGCGTTATAAAAACTGGCCAGATAATCGGGCTCCACCGCAATCAGCACGACGCCATCAAAGCGCCCGTCGGGCTTGTCAAAGCGCCGGCTAAAGCGAATAATTTGTTCACCTTGAAATCCACCTCGTCCGGGGGCAGAGGGGAGGATGTGAAGCTGTGGCTGTGGCTGTGGCTCGGGCTGGTCGCGATGAATTTTGAAGAAAGGGAGGTCACCCATGTAGGTGCCAGGCGCCAGATTCCGGGTACTGCTAACCGCATAACCCTCGGCATCAACGGCAACCGGATAGAGCTTATCTTGATAGACACCGCGACGAAACTGATCATCCAAATCGAGTGAACCCAACTTGTGTTCCCACTGGTATTTAATGGACAAAGACAATTGGTCGATTTGGGAGACACTGCGCAGTACCTGCTCGGCATAACTCTCGGCGCGCGCTGCGGTCTCGCTTTCCGCCTGCCGCAACAGTTGCACGCGGTCCGTCTTGATCTTCAGCCACACCGCACCGCACACGACAGCGACCAACAGCGCGCAGATGAAGCCCCACACCAGCGCAATACGCCGATTGGCGCGCCGGATCGCGAGATTGGAGAGGGTCAGTGAATCTTGCATCGGACACAGGGGTTGGCTGCAAACAGTGCGATAAACGGTGAAATGAATCACCGCCGCTAATGTTTCGATTATGCAAGACGTTTGAGCAAAATCAAAATTCCCTCGGGGAAACCTTTACCCTCGCAGACCGGAATTGTGCCCGCCCACTGGCGGGCAGGTGTTGTCTATTGGGCGGGTTTGCGATCCCGTCGGCTGGTTTCCTGCGTTTCGCGGAAGATGGGCAGGTAGACGTAGGCGAGGGTTCCGCGATCATCCAGTTTGCTGAATTCAAGCTCGACATAAATTTTTTCGCTACCGCCACCCCAGGCATAGGCCTCGGATGAGCGCTGAACCGGCTTGGGTTCTCCCCACTGGCTTTTGGCATAGGCCAGCAGTGCAGCAAAGTCTTTTTCGCCACCAAATTCCATTTGCGCAAAGTAAAAACGGTCTTCTGAAAAGCACATGCGCAGGTTGTTTACTGGCGTGTCGCCTAGCTGGGCGGTACCTTCCCCCCGGCGGTAGCACTTGAACAGGGATGTCTCAGCCAGCTTCATTGCGCCCGGCATGGAGGCCACCGGCTCTGCCCAACGCAACCCATCAAAACCTGCAGGCAAGTCGGCAGCGAAAGCAAAAACAGGCATCAGAATCAGAAAAAAAAGCTTCTTCATGGTCAGATCCAGGCAAGTACAGATTAAATAATGTCGAAAAAAATGGCGCAGAGAACCGCGCCATTCATTAAATCAGCAAGCAATTATTTCCAGAGCTCGCACTTGGTCTCATCTTTGGTCATGAACGCCTTTTCACCGGGAATCACCTGAATTGGCTTGTAATAGTCCCAAGCGTACTTGGATTCAGCAGGCGATTTGACCTGCATGAGCGTCATGTCATGCACCATGCGGCCATCAGGACGGACCACCCCGTTTTTGGTAAAGAAATCATTGATAGGCGTTGATTTCAATTTCTCCATCACCTTGGTACCGTCTTCATTGCCGAGTGCCTTGACCGCATTCAGGTAGAACGTGGCTGCCGAGTAATCGGCGGCATGCAGCATCGAAGGCGCCTTTTTATTTTTTTCCATGAACTTCTTCGACCAGGCACGCGACGCTTCGTCGGTATCCCAATACCAGCCATCGGTCAGGTACATGCCCTGCGTGAGATCGAGTCCCAGCGCGTGCACGTCATTGACGAACATCAGCAGACCGGCCAGTTTCATTTTTTTGTTGATGCCAAATTCTGCAGCGGCCTTGATCGAATTGACCGTATCACCGCCCGCGTTTGCCAGGCCCAGCACCTGCGCCTTGGATTTTTCTGCCTGCAGCAAGAAAGAGGAGAAATCCGATGCGGCGAGCGGATGACGTACTGACCCTATCACCCGACCACCGCTTTTGGTGACGACCTCCGACGCATCTTTTTCCAGCGACATGCCGAACACATAATCTGCCGTCAGGAAAAACCAATCCTTTTGACCTTGCTGAACCAGCGCGCCGGACGTACCGCGAGCCACAGCAGCAGTGTCATAGGCATAGTGAATGGTGAAGGGCGTGCACTCCTCGTTGGTCAGGCGCGATGTACCGGCACCAATCGCGATGAAGGGCTTTTTCTTTTCGGCTGCCACCTTGGCCATGGCCAGACTGGTCGCGGAGTTGGTACCGCCAATCAGCAAATCCACACCTTGCTGGTCAAACCACTCGCGCGCCTTGCTGGCTGCGATGTCCGCTTTGTTCTGGTGATCTGCCGAAATGAATTCAATTTTCTTGCCATTGACTTTGTCGCCAAAATCCGCAATGGCCATCTTGATAGCCTCTGCACCTGCTGGCCCATCGACATCGGCATAGACGCCGGACATGTCGGTAATAAAACCAATCTTGACGGTATCACCGTCATTGCTGCCGCTGGCATTATCTGCCTTCTGACACGAGGTCAGCGCAAACAGCGAGGCCAGTGCTGAGACGGCGACGAGTGCGCGGGTAGGATTCCTGAGTTTCAAAATCATCTCCTTATAGTTATTGATTTCAACGTGAAAACGGTAGTGCGCTATGACGCGACTTAAACGGCAGCAATCTTAGCATGACGCTCATTGATGGCCCGCCGTTCGGCTGACCAGCCTTGTGGGGACATACCCCGGCAAGCAGCGTCGGACGATCAGATACCCCCGAGAACATGATCCCCCTGCCCTGACACGGATTTCCGTCTTTTCAACAGCCCGGTTTGTCCCTCATTTACACGTAAATTTTTCCATGACCAGGCATCCGCATTCGGCAGGTGAAGCAAGCATGCGGCATTCGGGTCTGGCATGCAGTTTGCTGAAATCTGCTTTGGCTAGCCCCGGTGGGCTGGATGCCAAACGGTGTGACTTCACCCTCATTGAAAGGAGAGATTCATGGAAACTGAAATCCCGATCGGCTCGGCTGACACGTTGGGTGGGCGGCAGGATATCCGTGGCCGCAGCAGTCAGGCCTCCGGTCTGCGGGAAGAGTTATCCAATTTGAAAAATGATCTCGATGCTCTGATGTTGCACGCATCGACGCTGAGCGAGAACGAGTTGCGTGAAGCCCGTGACCGCATCCTGGCAAGATTTTCGTCGATGCGTCACGCGGCCAAAGGCATGGCAGAGCAAGCCAGTCGACAATTGAGTTTGGGGCGTGATGCAACAGCGGACTACGTACGGGAACGACCCTTGCAATCCGTGATCGTGGCGGCTGGCATGGGAATGTTGATCGGTACCCTGCTGCGCCGTGACTGAACATCGGGACCATCAGAACCATCAACCGAAGGCTGGAGAAAACCCGATGCTCAAAGCACTGCAAAAATCAAAGCAACTCTCCGTCATCGCCATGGATCGGCTGGGCGACTATCTCGCACTCTTGCAGATCGAGATGAAGCTGCAGGGCCGAGAGTTGGGCGCTCAACTCGCAGGTTATGTGCTGGCTGCGATGTGTGCGTTTTTCATCCTGCTCTTTACAGGCATTGCGATCCTGGTGACTTTCTGGGACGGCGACTATCGCCGCACCGCTGCCTGGTTCGTGGTGGCTCTTTATGCCGTTGTGGCGGGTGCAGGTATCTCGCTGGCGCGGCAGCATGCAGGTCGGGGCCTGGGGATGATGACCTTGCGTGAAGAAATCAAGCGTGACGTGGCCTTGGTAAGGGAGAGCTTGTGAGAACATCACTGGAGGAAGAGCGCCGTGCTCTGCTGGAAGAGATCGAGGCCAGGCGTGGTCTCTATCGTCGTCTGCTGAGCGGTGATCGTGAAGATCATCAAACCACCGGCATCCACAGACCAGCCAGCAGTCAGGCTGTGTCGCCACGCTATCAACGACTGGGGCAGTGGCTGCTGGATCACCCCTTGCCAGTGGCCACCGGCGTTGCGCTGCTGGTGTGGCTGGGGCCGCGTCTGATGCGACGCCATCAAACACGCGCAACGACTGCCACGCAGACGTCTGCAGCAGGCCAACGGTCCGGCATGCTGAAAGCCATCGCAGGGATGATGGTGATGTTTCTGAGAGATCCCCGACAACTGCAAACGACCGCCCGTATGGTTGGCACTACCTGGCGGTGGCTGCGGCGCGCAACAACCGCTCAAACTCACACCCATGCAAGGAAACCTTATGCGTAAGTTCATCACCGTGTTGACCATAATCGTTGCATTCGCCAGCAGCTTGAGTATTTCTGGCTGCAACACCGTACGAGGCTTCGGAAAAGATGTGGAACGTGGCGGGGAACGCGTGCAAGACGCAGCCAAGCCCAAACCGGCGCCAACGCAATAAAAAGAATGGTATCGAAAGAACAGTCAGAGCGACTTCAAATCACCATCAATCCTGCCTGTACCAGACAGTCAGGAGACGCACGAACTGAAGAGCGAAGTACGCGCGTATCCGCCTTGATGCGTTGCCACTGATCTTCGTTGGGCAGGGTCATACTCACCCAGGGTCGACGTACCCTGTCACGTGCAAATTCTTCGCAGGAAAATATAATCCGGGTATCAAAACGAAAGACAGCCTGGTGCAGGGCGCGCGTCACGTGATGACTGCTGACAGTGAATCGACCGGCAGGTATGCCGATACCTGACCAGCGCGCTGCCATCACCAACATCAGTGCCAGAATGACCCATGGTCTCCATTTGATCCGAGGTCGCATCGCATCGCACCGTGCCGGTCTGATGCGTACCAAGCTCAGACCTGAAAAAATCTACCTTCCTGATTATGAAAAAACGACCATGGCACCCATCAACTGAAGGTGTAATAGACCAATCGCCCCAAATCAGAGTCGAAGTAAAGCGCTTGCCACGGAATCGTCACAGTTCCCTTGCCGCTATGGGACATCACCGTCACAAAGCGCAGTTGACGGCTGCGGGCATCCACCAGAACTGAGCGTACTCGTCCCACCGTCTGTCCAGTGGCAGTGACCACCGGACAGGCGCGCAGTAATTCAGTTGCTGAAGATTGGCCAGCTGCCATGCAGGTGAAGCGCTTCCTTGCATTAGCTCGGTTGGGCAGCGTAGTGTCATTGGATGTCTTCAGCATAATCACGTCTCCCTACCCAGGTTTTCGGCAGCGCCATCGTGCCTGTGGCTGTGACCGTGACAAGCGATGACGAGTTCACAATATCCCGGACTCGGTTCGCTTGATGGTTGTGCCCTCCGTAGTCTCGGTCCAGGTAGTTCGTCGCGCACCCATGGCACCCAGCGCACCGCCCAGCAGACTGAGCGCGAATGCCAGCGAAACGGCAGCAAAGGCTATCCAGGCAGCGGTACCTGCACGCTGGATGGCACGGTTGGCTGCCTCGCGACCTGCGGGCGATGCCTGCTCTGGCGATCCGGACAAGATCAACGCCTGATCCACAATACCGGCAGCACGATCACGCTGCACACCCATCGTGCTGCTCATGTAATCAATGGCCTGATCACGACGACCCGCGCTGATATGCTCTTGCAGCGTACGCAGTGATTCAGGGCTCATGTTCGTACCCATCTGCCGATTGATCATGCTGGTGATGCTGCTGCCTTGAGCGCCCGCAGTGCTCGTACTGAGACTGGAGAACAAGCCTGACAGCAATGAACCACCTGCCGATGTCGCAAGAAAAACAAACAGTAGCGTGGTGACAGCCCACGTGACGACACCGTGCAGGACGCCATCCGTTTTGCGCTTGAGACCGGACATGCGACCGGCGACATAGGTGCCCACCAGAGCGGCAATCAGCATCGATAAACCTGCCCACACCAAGGCACCGGTTGCCGGCCCTTCGACAGCGGAGACGCTGCTCAGTGACAGGCCACTGGCAATACCCAGCAAGGTCAGCACCAGCTGCACCGAAACACCCACTGCCACCCCCGCGAGCACCGCGCCCCAGCGAATCGCCGGAAACAATGGACGACGAGGGATGTTTTCCGTGGAGGCTATTGTCCCGCCCGGAAAACCCGGGCTGTTTTCAAGATGAATTGTTGCCATGGGGCGGTCTCCTTGCTGAGTTGAGGTACATGAATTGGCATCTGGTCACGCTACGCTACAAAAAATTTCGTGGCTATTTCAATAAAACTGTCTGTATTAACAGAGCAGGAATGAGGTGAGAACAATGCATGAGATACCTGTAAAAATGGGTCCTTGCAAATTTACATCGATGAAAAAATACCTTTCGCAACTTTCAAGCGATCACCCTGCTTGTTGAGCACCGGAATTCTCTGAGTCGGGGTTTGCAGGACCGCCAGCGTCTTTTCATGGCGACCGTATTCTTCGAGACGGTTATAGAGTGTCTTTAGGCTGATACCCAACAGATCAGCTGCATGTTTTTTTACGCCCCCGCACAGCGCCATCGTGGCAAAAATCAGCTTTCGATCGACATCTGCCAGTGACGTACCGACGGGTATGGATAAGGTGAGTGCACTCGCGCGGCAATAAGTAGGTACGGGCTCCAGCATTTGCGTATCGATCATCTGATCCGACAAGATGTACGCCCGATGAATGAAGTTGCGTAGTTCACGAACATTGCCCGGCCACTGGTGCCTGCCCAAGACACCCACAGCAGAGTCAGAGAGCGTCTTGGCCGTCCCATGCGCCGCATTGAGCTCATTGAGAAAATGACGTGCAAGCAGGGCGATATCCTGCTGACGATCACGCAAAGGCGGAATTCGGAGCGGAAAGACATTGAGTCGATGAAAAAGATCAAGCCTGAGCCGACCTTCGGCAATAGCGCTCTCAGGATCCCGGTTGGTTGCCGCGATGATTCGCACATCGGTACTCAGCGACTGATGACTGCCGATGCGCATGAACGCGCCGGTTTCCAGCACGCGCAACAACTTGACCTGCAAATCCACCGGCATTTCAATCACTTCATCAAGAAACAGCGTACCGCCACAGGCACGTTCAAAGTAACCTTTGTGCTGCCGATCTGCGCCAGTGAAACTGCCCTTCTCATGACCGAAAATTTCGCTCTCGATGAGTTGCGGCGAAATCGCGCCGCAATTAATGGGAATAAAAGGCTGACGATGGCGAGAGCTCTGCGCATGGATAGTCTGTGCGACGAGCTCTTTGCCCGTGCCGCTCTCGCCGAGTAAAAGTACTGTGGCCTCGGTAGGTGCGACACGGCTGATATGCTCGGACAGCGTTTGCATGGCAACCGAAGTGCCCAGCAAGTCAGGTGAGCTTTTATGCCCACTGGCTTGCGTCGCAGCCAAGGGCAAGCTGTGCAGCCACCGCCTGACGCGATGCAGATCAAGCGGCTTGGTCAGGTAATCTGTTGCGCCGAGGCGCCAGGCGTCGATAACCGCATCCGCACTGGGCTCAGCCATCATGGTAATCAGGGTTATCTTGCCCGACTCGCCACGGATATCAAGCAAGCTGAGACCGGATCCATCGCTAAGATGTTGAGCAGTGAATATGATGTCCGGTCGCTGCAAGGTGATTTGTAACGAGGCTTGCCTGATACTCGTGACCATCACGCAGCTCAGGCCTGCTTCGCGCGCTGCCTCTCGCAACGAATGACCGGAGACCCTGTCCTCATCAACAATCAAGACGTGGGGCATAGAGCCAGCGAGTATCTGCGCACGTCAATTGGACGATTCAACGTGAACCTCCGTAAGAACCGCCGCTCATACCGCCCGATGAAGTATCGCCCGGTATGCCCGCAGGCGACCCTGTACCGCCAGACGAACTACCTTCACCCAAGCCACTGGGTGCGGCTGGTGTGCTGCCTGAAGTGCTACCTGAACTACCACCTGAACTTCCTCCTGAGCTGCCACCGGACGGGGGTGTCGTTGTCGTGCTGGGCTTGGTTTCCGTGTCCGTTGGCGGTGGCGCTGCTGGTGTCGTTGGTGCCGCTTCGGGATTTTCAATGCATGTAATTTCGAGGTCATTACTGATCCTTTCAACGGAAGATGAAGTCGCCTTGTGTCTTCTTGACTTCGGCATCGTGCATAAGTTTCAACACATCGGACAGCCCTCTGCGTAACAACAAAGCACCTCGTTCAAAAGCAGGATCCTGTGCCAGCAACAGGCCTTGGTATCGGCATAGCTTCGTTGATATCGGACAGTATTTTTTGTGTGCTCTAGTGCAGATTGATTGCTTTTCATCCTGATCATCTGCCATGACTCAATCACTTTCTTCCATGCGTTTTGGTCTGCTCTGCGGCAGCTCGAAAGCAATGCTGTCTTTGTACCAGCAGATTGAGCGAGTTGCTTTCACAGAAGCGACGGTGCTGCTCGAGGGCGAAAGTGGTACTGGCAAAGAGCTGATTGCCCAATCCATTCATTTGTCCGGGCGACGATCTGACAAACAATTTGTTGCGGTCAACTGTGGTGCGATACCGGCTCATCTCATTGAAGCTGCCTTGTTTGGGCACGAGAAAGGCAGTTTCACGGGCGCCACGCGCCGGCAGGTCGGTTACTTTGAATACGCATCAGGCGGCACACTTTTTCTTGATGAGATCACGGAAATGCCATCTGACATGCAAGTTAAATTATTGCGTGTACTCGAGTGCGGTAATTTCTTCCGCGTGGGTGGCAGTGAATCGGTTCAGGTGGACGTACGATTGATCGCAGCAACCAATCGCTCACTGGAAGACGCCGTGCAGGCTGGCAGTCTTCGAGAGGATTTGATGTACCGCCTCGCGGTATTTCCGATTTTCGTTCCACCGCTGCGGGGACGTGGCAACGATGCAGAACTACTGGCGCAGCATTTTCTGGAAGGGCTGAATCGGGAAGCCGCTACCAGCAAGCGATTCTCAAAGCAGGCCCTGAAGCAACTACGCCGTCATCACTGGCCCGGCAATGTGCGCGAGCTGAAAAATCTGGTACATCGCGCTTTTATTCTCTCTTCGGATCTGCTGATACCCGAGATGCCACCAACGTCTGATAAAAAAATAGCGATGGTGGCCGATGGCCTGCTTGATTTCACGATTGGCACGGCATTGGCTGACGCACAAAAAGAAATCATTCTGGCGACACTGCATCATTACCGCGGCAACAAGCGACTGACGGCCGAGACTCTGGGCATCAGTCTGAAAACACTGTACAACCGGCTCAAGACATACTGACGGCTTCTGCTGCACGCAGCAACAGATCGGGGTCGCCGCTTGCCAGCTGCTTTGCATCAGAGAGGTGTTGACGAAAACGGCGTGCGCCAGGCAAACCGGCCATCAGTCCCAGCATGTGACGGGTGATACTGTTCAATCGTGGTCCGCCAGAAGCGAGTTGGGATCGAATGTAGGGCAGCATCGCGTTGATTATTTGGGTGCGGGTACGAGAAGATTGCACGTCGCCGTAATAGCGCGAATCGAAATCTGCCATCAGATAAGGGTTGTGATAGGCCTCGCGGCCGAGCATCACGCCATCCACATGCGCCAGATGACTGTCCATCTCAGCCGGCGTACGAATCCCGCCATTGAGGATGATTTCCAGTTGCGGAAAATCTTTTTTCAGCTGATAGGCATAGTCGTAACGCAGTGGCGGAATTTCGCGATTTTCTTTGGGTGACAAGCCCGTGAGAATCGCATTGCGTGCATGTACGATAAATGTATTGCACCCTGCCTCTGCCACATGACCCACGAAGTCGCGTACAAAACCGTAACTGTCTACCTCATTGATGCCGATACGATGTTTGACAGTGACGTCGATATTGACTGCATCGCGCATGGCCTTGACGCAATCGGCCACCAATGCAGGCTCGGCCATCAGGCAAGCGCCGAATGCACCGCGCTGAACCCGCTCGGACGGGCAACCGCAGTTGAGATTGATCTCGGCATAACCCCATTGCTCCCCGAGTTTCGCGCACTGGGCAAGATCATCAGGCTCACTGCCACCCAGTTGCAGCGCGACCGGATGCTCTTCGTCGCTGAAATCCAGATGACGCGCCCTGTCACCGTGAATGATCGCCCCGGTCGTGACCATCTCTGTATAAAGCCAGGTGTGGCGCGTGATCTGCCGATGAAACATGCGGCAATGACGGTCGGTCCAGTCCATCATCGGTGCGACTGACAGGCGTCGAGCAGGCAGCTGGGAGATATCTTTCACGCGGAGCAGATATTGATTCGGAAGTCGGCATTTTACCGGCTCTGACGCAGCACTCGTGGCATACAGTAAAGTAGCAACTTGGGACACCGTGCCACAACCACCTGGTATCAATCTGAAATCAATCTGAAATCAATCTGACCATGAGCCTCGATACTTCTCACTACTGGATGCCGTTTACGGCCAACCGGCAGTTCAAATCTCGCCCACGCCTGTTGAAGGCTGCTGCGGGCATGTACTACACCGCCGAAGACGAACGTCAGATTCTCGATGGCACAGCCGGCTTGTGGTGTGTGAATGCCGGCCATGCCCATCCAAAGATCACGCAGGCCGTCGTCGAGCAGGCGCAGACCATGGATTTCGGCACGCCATTCCAGATGGGACACGTGAAAGCTTTCGAGGCCGCCAGTAGTCTGGCTGCCATGGCGCCGGCTGACCTGAACCGCGTATTTTTCTGTAACAGCGGATCCGAAGCGGTCGATACGGCGCTGAAAATGGCGCTGGCCTATCACCGCATGCGCGGCGACGGACTACGCACCAAACTGATAGGTCGTGAGCGTGGCTATCACGGCGTGGGTTTCGGTGGTATTGCCGTCGGCGGCATTGCGGGCAACCGCAAGCACTTCGGCCCTGCGCTGTCCGGCGTGGATCATCTACGTCATCCACTCGACATCAAACGCAATGCTTTTGCCCGAGGCGTGCCGGAACATGGTGCCGAGATCGCGGACGAATTCGAACAGCGGCTGCTGGCGCTGCATGATCCGGCCACGATTGCGGCACTGATTGTCGAGCCGGTACAGGGATCAACCGGCGTGATTATTCCGCCCAAAGGCTATCTGCAGAAACTGCGTGCGGTTTGTGACAAATACGGCATTCTGCTGATTTTTGATGAAGTCATTACCGGATTTGGTCGGATGGGAACGCCGTTTGCGGCGAATTATTTTGATGTCATCCCCGACATCATCTGCTGCGCCAAAGGTTTGACAAACGCCGCAGTGCCTATGGGTGCCGTGATAGCCAAGCAATCGATCTATGACGAGTTCATGGCACGCGCGCCAGAGAACAGCATTGAGTTTTATCACGGCTATACCTACAGCGGCCACCCACTGGCCAGTGCCGCAGCAATCGCTGCACTCAATGTTTACCGTGATGAAGCGCTGTTTGAACGTGCGGCTGCGATGGCACCCGCATTTGAAGCGGCAGCGCATGGGTTACGGGGTCTGCCGCACGTCAAGGATATTCGCAACATTGGCCTGGTCTGTGCCATCGAACTCGAACCTCTGCCCGGCAAACCAACTGCGCGCGCTTATGAGGTATTCGAGCGCTGCTTCTGGGAGAAAAATGTCCTGATCCGAACGACCGGCGACATCATTGCGCTGTCACCACCCCTCATCATTGAGCAGGCGCAGATCACCTCACTGTTTGCGGCGATCAGCGACGTCCTCAAGACCATCCATTAAAAAAGCGCCCGAAGGCGCTTTTTTAGAAGAGATACGACGAGGATCAGGCGGCTTCTCTCGACGCTTTCTTGCGCTCATGCTCTTTCAGGAAGCGTTTGCGCAGACGAATGCTCTTGGGTGTGATCTCGACCAGTTCATCATCGTCGATAAATTCCACTGCATATTCCAGCGTCAGTTCGATCGGAGTGACCAGTCGCACGGCCTCATCAGTGCCGGAAGCACGGACGTTGGTCAGCTGCTTGCCCTTGATCGGATTGACGACCAGATCATTTTCGCGCGAATGAATGCCGATGATCATGCCTTCATATACCGGGTCATTGTGGCTGACGAACATGCGGCCACGCTCCTGCAACTTCCAGAGCGCATAGGCGACCGCTGCGCCGTCATCTTGGGAGATGAGTACGCCATTGCGACGACCAGCGAGTTCGCCTCTGTTCGGATCGACCGGGCCGTAGGCGTCGAACACATGACTCATCAGACCGGTGCCGCGGGTCAGGGTCATGAACTCGCCCTGAAAACCGATCAAGCCACGCGCAGGAATACGATATTCCAGTCGCACGCGTCCTTTGCCATCGGGCTGCATGTCTTGCAGATCACCACGGCGGCGTCCGAGTTCTTCCATCACGCCGCCCTGATTCACTTCTTCGACATCCACGGTCAGATTTTCAAAAGGCTCATGGCGAACATCACCAACCATCTTGAATACAACGCGCGGACGTGAGACGGCGAGTTCATAACCTTCACGACGCATGTTTTCCAGCAAAATTGTCAGGTGCAGCTCGCCCCGACCGGATACTTCAAAAATCGTGTCATCGCTGGTTGGCGCCACGCGCAACGCCACGTTCGCCTTGAGCTCACGATCCAGTCGCTCACGCAACTGGCGGCTGGTGACGAACTTGCCTTCGCGGCCGGCCAGCGGCGAGGTGTTGACCATGAAATTCATGGTCAGGGTCGGTTCATCGACGGTCAGCATCGGCAACGCGTCGGGGGTATCGATAGCGCATACGGTGGTACCGATGCCCAGTTCTTCGATACCGTTGATCAGTACGATGTCGCCGGCCCAGGCTTCAGCGGCAATTTCGCGCTCCAGGCCTTTGAATTTCAGCACTTGATTGATACGGGCCTTGATCGGCGTGCCTTCAGGGCCATTCATGATGATGACATCCTGCAGCGCTTTGACGCGACCGCGGCTGATACGGCCGATACCGATTTTTCCGACATAAGAGGAATAATCAAGCGAAGAAATTTGCAGCTGGAGCGGACCGTCCGGATCGTCATCCCGCACGGGAACGTGGCGCAATACGGCGTCAAACAGCGGCGTCATGTCACCGTCACGCACATCCGATTCAAGGCTGGCATAGCCATTGAGCGCAGAAGCAAAAACCACCGGGAAATCCAGCTGTTCTTCGGTGGCGCCGAGCTTGTCGAACAATTCAAAGGTCGCATTGATCACCCACTCCGGACGCGCGCCGGGACGGTCGATTTTGTTGACGACGACAATCGGCTTGAGTCCCAGTGCCAGCGCCTTGCGGGTAACGAAGCGCGTCTGAGGCATCGGGCCCTCCACCGCATCCACCAGCAGCAGCACGGAGTCCACCATGGAGAGCACACGCTCGACCTCGCCGCCGAAATCGGCGTGGCCAGGAGTATCGACGATGTTGATGTGCGTGCCCTTGTACTCCACCGCACAGTTCTTGGCGAGAATCGTGATACCACGCTCTTTTTCAAGATCGTTGGAATCCATTACGCGGGCATCCACCTGCTGGTTTTCGCGGAAAGTGCCGGACTGCCGCAGCAGTTGGTCAACCAGCGTGGTTTTGCCGTGATCAACGTGGGCAATGATGGCGATGTTGCGCAGAGCGCGGTCGGTGTTTGACATGGGGAGATAGGGCTGGCTAGGAAAGCCGGCGATTATAGCACTGAAACGCTACGAAACCGAGAAATCCCTTGGATTTTCAATGAGTTGCATAAAACCAGCGACGGAATACAAGTAAATATGCGTGGGAACAATATTATCAAAAAAGACACACAAACTTTGAAAACGCCGTCAGAGCCAAATTTTATTTATTCCCAGAGGAGATATTGGCAAGAAACTCATGAAGACCTCCAATCACTACCAGCCAGCTGCTCAGTTACTCAACGAGTGGACCCAAAAAAGCTCCGGCAGCCAAGACGGTGTTGATGGCAATGACGCACCCGCCGAAACATCCCGTTGGACAAAATGGAAATTGATGGATGAAAACGATCTCCATTCGGTCAGCTATTGCCGTATGGAAAAATCAGAGAGCACCTTGCTTGGCAGGTTGGCGGACCGACTGAATTTCTGGTCCGGCAACGCCCGGTGCGCTGCGAGAACTAAAATCATTGATGCGCTGACGCAACAGGGCATTGAAATTACGGAAGATATCAAGAAGGCATTGCCGGACAGATGGAAGCTCGGAAATACCAACCGTCTGGAGCGTAGTGTAAAAGCAGCGCTGACCGAGAAAGAAAAAGCGGCAACGAAGCGAAAACTGCTGAATGACCACTGCCAATCCGAACTGGCGGAACCCTTCAGGCAATATTTATGGGGCGTCGTCAACAACGATGTCACTCGCGCCGGATATCCTCTGACCGACGCATCTC
>JAJTGC010000049.1 GCA_021298975.1 Oxalobacteraceae bacterium | reverse complement strand
CCAGGGCTCGGCGGCTTCGATCTGCACATCGATCTCTTCCGCGAATTCGCGCTTCAGCGCCGCCAGCACGGACTCACCCGGCTCGACTTTCCCGCCGGGGAATTCCCAATAACCTGCGTACGGTTTGCCTTCCGGCCGACACGCCAGCAGCACGTCGCCATTGGCCTGCATCAGAATGCCAACCGCCACATCCATAGGGAAGGCCGCCACCCGATCAGCGCGCGTGCTTGCCGGCCCAGTCGCGCGCAAACTGCCAGGCGATGCGACCGGAACGGGAACCTCGCTGCAATGCCCAACGCAATGCTTCAGGCTCGACGTCGGCAAACTGCGACGCATCAATGCCGAAATGCTTGAGCCAGTGACGAACAATGTCTAAATAATCATCCTGGCGGAAGGGATAGAACGACAACCACACACCAAAACGTTCCGACAGCGAGATTTTTTCTTCAACAGTTTCACCGGGATGCAAATCGCCATCGTCGACATGTCTGTAGCCTTCGTTATCCGACATCCGCTCAGGCAGCAGATGCCGGCGGTTCGATGTTGCATAGATCAGTACATTATCTGACTGTGCCGAGATACTGCCGTCCAGCGCGACCTTGAGTGCCTTGTAGCCACCCTCGCCCTCTTCAAACGACAAGTCATCACAAAAAATAATGAAACGCTCAGGCCGCTGCGCCACCAGATCAACGATATCGGGCAAATCCACCAGATGGTCTTTGTCGACCTCAATCAACCGCAAACCCTGATCGGCAAATTGCGCCAGACAGGCCTTGATCAGCGATGACTTGCCCGTACCCCGCGCACCGGTCAGCAGCACATTATTGGCGGGTCGGCCTTCGATGAACTGACGGGTATTTTGTTCGATCTGTTCTTTTTGCGTGGCGATGTTGTGCAGGTCATCGAGATTGATGCGCGACGGATGCAGCACCGGCTGAAGACTGCCGCGACCATCACGACCGACGCGCCAGCGAAAGGCGGTGGCGGCGGTCCAGTCGATGGGTGCGGGGGCTGGGGGCAGCAGCGCCTCGACACGCGCGAGTACGCGTTCTGCGTTGATGAGGAATTGTTCTAGTTCTTTCATTTTTATTTTTTGTAAATGGGTCTATGCACCCGAAGGTAGGGCTGCGAGCAAGACAGTCCAAAGTCACTGGATCCCAGCTTCCGCTGGGATGACCGCTTAAAGGTACAGCAGCTTTTAATTCGTCATCCCAGCGAAAGCTGGGATCCATGTTGACTCTGGCAGTGCGTCAGCGGCTATGACCCTTAAAAGGCCCGCCTTAAGCGCTGAGCAGTATCCAGCGTCTTTAATCTCAACCCGATATCAAGACCGGTAATCCGCATTAATCGACACATACTCATGCGACAAATCACAAGTCCAGACCGTCGCCCGTGCCTCGCCACGTCCGAGCAGCACACGCACCGTGATCTCGCTCTGCTGCATCACCCGCTGCCCGTCTTCTTCACGGTAATCCGGATTGCGTCCACCTTGCTTCGCTACCCAGACATCATCCAGATACAAATCAATCTTGGCCACGTCCAGATCCGTCACGCCCGCATAACCAATAGCAGCGAGGATACGACCCAAATTTGGGTCAGATGCAAAAAACGCCGTCTTCACCAGCGGTGAATGGGCGATCGCATAAGCAATCTTGCGGCATTCATCTGCGTCGCTACCCTGCTCGACATGGATGGTAATGAATTTCGTCGCACCCTCGCCATCACGCACGATCAGCTGCGCGAGTTCCTGTGACAGCCAGGTCACTGCAGCGGCCAGTGCCTGATATTCATCCGATTCAAGGCTGGTTACTTCGAGTTCGCCTGCACCGGTAGCGATCAACATGAAAGCATCATTGGTCGATGTATCGCCGTCAATCGTGATGCAGTTGAATGAAGCATCCGCCGCTTCTTTCACCATCCGATCCAGCAGCGCCAGCGGCACCTTTGCATCACAGGCCACAAATCCCAGCATGGTCGCCATATTCGGACGAATCATGCCGGCGCCTTTCGAAATACCCGTCAGCGTCACCTTCTTGCCCGAGATGGTTATCGTGCGCGACGCTGCTTTGGGCAGCGTGTCTGTGGTCATGATGGATTGCGCGGCGCCAAACCAATTGTTCTCGGTGAGATTTGCGATCGCCAGCGGCAGACCTGCAACCAGCTTGTCGACAGGCAGCGCCTCGAGAATGACGCCGGTCGAGAAGGGCAGCACCTGCGATGCCTCGCAGTCCAGGAGCCTGGCCAGCGCATCACAGCTTGCCTGCGCATTGATCATGCCGGCCTCGCCGGTACCTGCGTTTGCATTGCCGGTGTTCACCACCAAGGCCGTGATCGGCTTGCCCGAGGTGGCCGCCAGCGCGAGATGCGCTTTCGACAGCTGCACGGGTGCTGCACAAAAACGGTTGGTGGTGAATACGCCAGCGACGGTCGCAGTCGGTGCGAGCTTCAGGATCAGCAAGTCTTTGCGGTTCGGCTTCTTGATGCCTGCTTCGGCGTAACCGAGCTGAATGCCGGGGACGGGTTTCAGCTTGAACGGGGTGGAGAGGGGAAAGTTGACGGCCATGAGTTTGCGTTCGGTGTACGTGACTATTTATTTTGACGAAACAAAAGACACTGGATCCCCCCTTGCAGGGCGCGCGCTGGGTTGCAAGCCAGCGCCGTTTCGCCGGGATGACAATTTAAAAGCTGTCGCCCTATAAAACTGTCATCCCGGCGCAGGCCGGGATCCAGTGTCTTTTTAGCTGAAAGCATCGACCAACTGCCAACCAAAACGTCAGGCCAGCTTTCCATGACACTGCTTGAATTTCTTACCGCTGCCACAAGGACAGGGATCATTCCGCCCCACCTTGGGCATCGCATTCATCATCGGCATCGACGCACGTGGCGCTTCATGAGCGGTTGGTGCGAGTAATTCTTCCGGCGCAAGATCCGGATTGAAATCAGCGTGCTGGAAATTCAGATTCTCCAGCTGCGGATGCGTCATTTTTTCTTCGGCGGCAGCGATTTCTTCTTGTGACTGTATCTGCACCGTCATGATCAGACGCACCACATCATTGCGGATCAGATCGAGCATCTGGCCAAACAACTGGAAAGCTTCGCGCTTGTATTCCTGCTTGGGATTTTTCTGCGCATAGCCGCGCAAATGAATACCCTGACGCAGATGATCGAGCGCCGCGAGGTGTTCGCGCCATTGCGTGTCCATGCTCTGCAACATCACATTGCGCTCAAAGCCGCCGAAGGCATCCTTGCCAACCACATCCACCTTGGATTGATAGATCGCATCGGCAGCCTGCAGCAGGCGTTCGAGCAGATCTTCATCGGTCAGATTCGGCTCAGCTGCCAGCAAACCAGCCATCGGCATGTGCAACTGCCATTCGGCAGCGAGCACCGCTTCAAGGGTTGGCAGATCCCACTGCTCTTCCATCGTCTCTGCCGGTACATACGTGCGGAACAAATCGGTAAAAACACCATGACGCAGCGCTTGACTGGTCTCGCTCATGTCCTGCGCTTCAAGCAACTCATTGCGCTGGTTATAGATGACTTTGCGCTGATCATTGGCGACATCGTCATACTCGAGCAGTTGTTTGCGAATGTCGAAATTGCGCGCTTCCACTTTGCGCTGCGCAGATTCAATCGAGCGCGAGACGATACCCGCTTCGATCGGCTCGTCTTCCGGCATCTTCAGACGCTCCATCACCGAGCGCACGCGATCGCCTGCAAAAATCCGCAGTAACGGATCATCCAGCGACAGATAAAAACGCGATGAACCCGGATCACCCTGACGACCGGAACGACCACGCAGCTGATTATCGATACGACGCGACTCATGCCGCTCGGTACCGATGATATGCAAACCACCCGCATTGACGACCTGCTCATGCAGCGACTGCCATTCATCTCGCAGGGTTTGTGAGCGTGCGGCTTTCTCCGCATCGGGAATCGCACTGTCGGCTTCGATCAGCTGAATCTGTTTGTCGACATTGCCACCCAACACAATGTCGGTACCACGACCGGCCATGTTGGTCGCAATCGTGATCATCTTGGGACGACCCGCCTGCGCAATGATTTCCGCTTCGCGCGCGTGCTGTTTGGCGTTGAGCACGTTGTGCGGCAGCTTGGCTTCATCGAGCATCGCGGAGATGAGCTCGGAATTCTCGATGGAGGTCGTACCCACCAGCACCGGCTGACCACGCTCGTAGCAATCACGGATATCAGCGATCAGCGCGCGGTATTTGCCAGCTGCGTTCTTGAAAACCTGATCCTGCCTGTCCGTACGCCGGCTGGGACGGTTGGGCGGGATGACCACGGTTTCGAGCGTATAGATTTCCTGAAACTCATACGCTTCGGTGTCGGCGGTGCCCGTCATGCCCGACAGCTTGCCGTACAGACGGAAATAATTCTGGAAAGTGACCGAGGCCAGTGTCTGGTTCTCGTGCTGGATGCGAACGCCTTCTTTGGCTTCAACGGCCTGATGCAAACCATCCGACCAGCGACGACCGGTCATCAGACGACCGGTGAATTCATCGACGATGATGACTTCATTGTTCTGCACCACGTACTGCTGATCTTTGTGAAACAAGGTATGCGCACGCAGTGCGGCATACAGATGATGAATCAGCGTGATGTGAACCGGATCGTAAAGTGATGCACCCTCGGGCAGCAGACCCATGGTGGTCAGTATCTGCTCGGCTTTTTCATGCCCGGCTTCGGTCAGCAATACGGTGTTGGCTTTTTCATCGCGGGTGTAATCACCGGGCACTTCCACTACGCCCTTGCCGTCCGGTGTTTCGTCACCGATCTGCATCGTCAGGAGCGGCGGCAGTGCATTCATCTTGCGATACATCTCGGTGTGGTCTTCCGCCTGACCCGAGATGATCAGTGGGGTGCGCGCCTCGTCGATCAGAATCGAATCCACCTCATCGACGATCGCAAACGACAGACCGCGCTGTACGCGGTCACCGGTCGAGTAGACCATGTTGTCGCGCAAGTAGTCGAAACCGAATTCATTGTTGGTGCCGTAGGTGATGTCCGCTAGATACGCGGCCTGCTTCACCTCATGCGCTGCTTGCGAGAGATTGATGCCGGTGCTGAGTCCGAGCCAGCCGTAGAGCTTGCCCATCCATTCGGCATCGCGCTGGGCGAGATAGTCGTTCACGGTGACGATATGCACGCCCTTGCCCGTCAGCGCATTCAGGTACGCGGGCAGGGTCGCCATCAGCGTCTTGCCTTCGCCCGTGCCCATCTCGGCGATTTTGCCCTGATGCAGCACCATGCCACCGACCAGCTGGACGTCAAAGTGACGCATTTTCAGCACGCGCTTGCTGGCCTCGCGGCAAACAGCGAAAGCCTCGGCCAAAATCTCATCCGTGGTGGCACCAGCGGCGATTCGGGCTTTGAGCTCAGGCGTTTTCGCCTTCAGCGCCTCGTCGGACAATTGCTCCAGCGAGGCTTCCATGGCATTGATCTCGCGAACGGTGCTTTGCAGCTTCTTGATCAGTCGCTGATTGCGACTGCCGAAAATTTTGGTCAGAAAAGACATGTGGGAACGGGAAAAAAGGCGGGCTTCACAGCGGATCGCCAGGGGCGAGGCCGGATTGGCCAAAACCGCGATTCTAGCATGCGACCCCCTCTGAAGATGCCCCGTCCCATGCTGCAGCACAAGGACGGCACGCAGCGCCCAAACCCTGTGTTAACGTTCCCAGATGTCCAGAGACCACCCGAATTTCACGCCCGCACGCCGTCCGGGGCACCGCCCCACCACGCGCGAGGCGAGTTCATTTCTGCAGGGTGACGATGTGATGGCGGGCTTGCTGCCAACGCTGGAAAAAATGGCCGCGCTGCAAGCCGACGCCGGGCGGCTTTTGCCGGGCTTGTTTACCACTTGCCGGGTACTGCAGCTGCGCGAGGGCCAGCTGCACATTGCGGTGCCGAATGCGGCGCTGGCCACGCGCATTCGTCAAATGTTGCCTAAATTACAGCTCGGTTTGCGCGAGAAGGGCTGGCCAATCGACGCGATACGCATCAAAGTGCAGATGATGTCCGGCGAAGACCGGGTGCCCGACCGACCTGCCGCACAAGCCGTCTTGCCCACCCAAGCCGTGCAGGCCTTCGCAGAGCTGGCGCAATCGCTGGACGCCAGCCCGCTGCGCGATGCGCTGCAGTCGCTGGTGAAGCGCCGGAGCTGAAAGATTGGCCAAGCTGGGCTGAATTCGGTATTGGGGGTATTCACTCTGAAATCAGCGCATGCTGGCCAGACGAAGGCATTGATCACACGTCTTCTGAAGATGCCCGCGATTCAAGCAAAGCCGCCCCCACAATCAGCGCTGCCCCTAGATACTCATGCGGGCTCAACGCTTCACCGCCGATCAGCACCGCACTGGTCACTGCCACCAACAACTCCACCACCTGAAACACCGCCGCACGGCTGGCTTGCACATGGGTGACGCCATAGGTGGTCAGCAAAGTGGCACCCATCAGCCCCACCCCCGCAAACAAACCCAGCCAGAGCCAGTGAATCGCAGACAGTACGGGTAACTCAGGCACGGAAAACATCAGCGCAAGCAGCGCAATCAACGCGCAACCGACAAAGCTCATCAGCGTGCGGCTCAGCATGGGAAGTGTTTGTGCCTTGCGGTTGGTGATACCGCCGGCGGTGTAGGTCATGCCAGCCAACAGTGCCAGCAAGTCTGCCAATGACAGCGGCGTGGACACGGCATCCGACACGCCCAGAATTGCAACCACACCCGAGACCGACAGCAGCACGGCAATCACACGGCGCAATCCGATACGTTCTTTCAGAAAGAGCGCACCGCCGAGAATGCCCCACACCGGCAGCAGAAAAAATAACAACATCACCCGTACCACCGAGCCTGCCATCAGCGCATAGGTGAGTGCCACATTGGCCGCACCAAAAAAGAGGCCAATCAGCAGCAGGTAATGCCACTCCTGACGACATTGGGTGCGTTCGCGCCAGATGAAAGGCAGCGACACGAGCGCCACCAAGCTGTAGGCGGTGAGTGAGACCGAGTGGCCGTCGAGACCAAGCGCGGCAAAGAATTTCAGCGGCCACCAGCTCATACCCCAGATCACACTGCCGGCAATCAGCGCGAGTAGTGCGAGACGGGTTTCGCTACGTTGAATTGAATCGTTCAGCTACGCCACCCAGGCCTGTTCCAGCTGGGTTGAATACGCCGCCGGTGCGGACGCCGCATTGCTGAACGTGGCAACCTCATACGCGCTCTCATCGGCGAGCAGCGCGCGCAACAGCTTGTTGTTCAGATCGTGGCCGGATTTGTGCGCGGTATAACTGGCGAGCAGCGGATGGCCGGCCAGATACAGGTCTCCCATCGCATCCAGAATTTTGTGCCTGACGAATTCATTCTGATAGCGCAGACCACCGGCATTCAGGATGCGAAACTCATCCATGACGATCGCGTTTTCGAGTGAACCACCACGCGCCAGTCCCATGCCGCGCAGGGTTTCCACGTCCTGCATGAAACCAAAGGTACGTGCGCGTGCAATCTCTTCAATATACGACTCAAGACTGAGATCAACCTCTGCGGTCTGGCCGGAGCCATCAATCGCCGGATGATTGAACTCAATGAAAAACTTCAATCGAAAACCATGACAGGGCTCAAGCCGTGCCCATTTTTCCTGCTTGCCCTCGCCCTCGCGTACCTCAACGTGTTTCAGTACGCGGATGAATTTTTTTGCTGCTTCCTGCTCAATACTGCCAGCCTGCTGCAATAAAAAAACAAAGGAGGCCGCCGAACCATCCATGATGGGAATTTCTTCGGCGGTGACATCCACGATCAGATTGTCGATACCCAGACCTGCACACGCTGACATCAGATGCTCGACCGTTGATACGCGCACACCGTCTTTTTCCAGCACCGACGCCATGCGGGTGTCGCCAATACTCATTGCAGTTGCCGGCAAGGTCACCGGCGGCGTGATATCAATGCGACGAAACACGATGCCGGTATTCACGGGCGCAGGACGCAGCGTGAGTTCGACGCGGGTGCCGCAATGCAGGCCGACACCCGTGGTCTTGACAGTGTCTCTCAGTGTTCTCTGTCGTAGCATTTTTATAATGACGCTGTAGTGCGATCAGTACGCCAACTTACAGGCTCGCAAGCAGGGTCTCGGCATTGGATACTTCAAACTTGCCGGGCGCTTCCACGTGCAGTTGCGACACCACGCCGTCCTTGACGAGCATCGAATATCGCTGCGAGCGGGTGCCCATGCCATAGCCGCTGAAGTCAGCCGACAAACCAAGCGCCTTGCTGAAATCAGCATTGCCATCGGCCATCATGCGCACAATACCCGTGGCCTTGAGTTCACGGCCCCAGGCGCCCATGACGAATGCGTCATTGACCGAGATGCACCAGATTTCATCCACACCCTTGGCCTTGAGTTCGTTCGCGTGCTGCACATAGCCAGGCACGTGCTGCGCAGAGCAGGTCGGCGTGTAGGCGCCGGGCAGGCCGAAGATGGCAATGGTCTTGCCCTTGACGAGATCCGACACATTGAAGGTGTTCGGTCCGAGCGAGCAGCCTTCGGTTTCTGTTTCGATGAACTCGGCGAGTTTGCCTTCAGGGAGATGGTCTCCGGTTTTAATGGTCATGGGATGGTCCTATGGGTTGAGAAATCAGAGGGAATAAAAGGGAACAAAAGCGAAGAATTGCGGCGCTGCCGCAATTCTCCCGTAGTATGCCCCGAGCGACGATTTTGTGCAGACTCAGTCGGCCTGCCGACGCAGAAACGCAGGAATGTCATACGTCTCGGTGCCATTGCGTTCCATCGCACGCACCGTTTCAGACGCCGACTCGCGGCGCCATACGGCCGGCGTGCGTATCGGTTCAGCGGGTGGCGTGCTGGTGCTGAACGCATCGGCTGGCGCTGCACCGCCATACGTACCGGTTCGTGCGGCCTGCACGGGTGTCGAGACCAGCACAGGCTTGCGTCTGCCCAAACCAGTTGCCACCACGGTAACGCGAATTTCATCGCCCATGTTGTCATCGTAGGCGATGCCCTGCGCGATCGATGCATCTTCCGCAGCGAACGCACGCACGGTCGCCATGACTTCGCGAATCTCTTTACCCTTGAGCGACTTGCTGCCAGTAACGTTGACCAGCACACCGCGCGCGCCGGACAAATCAATACCATCGAGCAGTGGCGATGCGATCGCCTGCTCGGCCGCAATGCGCGCGCGATCCAGTCCCGAAGCGACTGCCGTACCCATCATCGCCTTGCCCTGCTCAGCCATGATGGTCTTGACGTCATTGAAGTCCACATTGATGTGACCGGGTACATTGATGATTTCGGCAATCCCGGCAACGGCATTATTGAGCACATCATCGGCATGCTGTAGCCACTCGATCATGCTGTCATCTTCGTAGATGTCTTCGAGCTTCTCGTTGAGAATCACGATCAGCGAGTCGACATGCTTGCTCAACTCTTCCAGACCTTCATCGGCGATCTTCATGCACTTCTGACCTTCGTAGGTGAAGGGTTTGGACACCACCGCCACGGTCAGTGCACCGAGCTCCTTGGCTATTTCAGCCACCACCGGTGCCGCGCCGGTACCGGTACCACCACCCATGCCGGCTGCAATGAACACCATATGCGCACCACGCAGTGCGTCTTCGATACGGCTGCGGGTTTCCTCGGCCAACTGACGACCGAGGGCAGGCTGCATGCCGGCACCCAGACCGGACTCACCGATCTGAATCACGTTATGGGCTTTGGAGAGCGACAATGCTTGCGCATCGGTGTTGGCGACGATGAATTCCACGCCCGCTACGCCCTTGTTGATCATGTGCTGAACAGCATTGCCGCCAGCACCACCGACACCAACTACCTTGATGATCGTGCCTTTCGTCGTTTCCAGCATATCGATTTCCATGATGACTCCCTTTGTGGTGCAGTTTCTAGTCGTTAACCGCCACATGGCGTGACGGCTAGCAACTAACAACTGTTCTCTTTCTCTTTCTCTTTCTCTTTCTCTTTCTCTTTCTTTTTCTATTTCATTTTCAGAATCAACTGATGCGCACAGAACGACACTGGATCCCGGCCTGCGCCGGGATGACGATTTTGAAGTCGATAGCGTCTTCAAACATCGCACTAGTTTTATTCCACCGGCTTTTGAACCGTCATCCCGGCGAAAGCCGGGATCCAGCGTCTTTACTAAACTAACGGCGCATAAGCTTCATGCATCCAAGCTCAAAAATTCCCCATAAACCATTCCTTCATTCTTTCCCACACCGCCTTCGCCGAGCCACCGTGACGCGTGACGACCTGGCCGCGCAGATACTGACGCTTGGCTTCCATCAGCAAGCCCAGCACAGTCGCATAGCGCGGGCTGCGCACGACATCGGTCAGCTGGCCGTGGTAATCCGGTTCACCCACACGTGCAGGCTTGAGAAAAATATCTTCAGCCAACTCACACATGCCAGGCATCAGCGCGCTGCCACCGGTGATGACGATGCCGGAGGACAGCACCTCTTCAAAACCGGATTCGCGCACCACCTGATGCACGAGCGAGAACAATTCCTCGACGCGTGGCTCGATAACAGCCGCCAGCGCTTGCCGTGACAAGGCGCGCGGACCGCGATCGCCCAAGCCCGGCACATCAAAGGTCTCGCCCGGATCGGCCAGCACCTGCTTGGCGGCGCCATAGCGCACTTTGATTTCCTCGGCCTCTGCCGTCGGCGTGCGCAAAGCCATCGCAATATCGTTGGTGATCTGGTCGCCACCGATCGGCAGCACCGTGGTGTGACGAATCGCGCCTTCTGTGAAGATCGCCACGTCCGTCGTGCCCCCACCGATATCAACCAGCACCACACCCAGTTCTTTTTCATCAGCGGTCAACACGGCATCGGCGGACGCACGACCCTGCAAAATCCAATCGGTCACTTCGAGTCCGCAACGACGCACGCACTTGATCACGTTCTGCACTGCCGATACCGCACCAGTGACGATATGAACTTTCACCTCAAGACGCACGCCGCTCATGCCAATCGGTTCGCGCACGCCCTCTTGATTGTCGACGATGAATTCCTGCGGAATCGTGTGCAGCAACTGCTGATCCGTGGGGATATTCACGGCACGCGCCGTTTCGATGGCTCGTGCGACGTCGGCGGCTGTGACTTCCTTGTCTTTGATCGCGACCATGCCGCGCGAGTTGAAGCTGCGGATGTGGCTGCCTGCAATGCCGATCCAGACATTGCGTATCTGGCAGTCGGCCATCAGCTCGGCTTCTTCCAGTGCGCGCTGTATGGATTCGACGGTGGACTCGATATTGACCACCACACCTTTTTTCAGGCCCTTGGATTCATGCTGACCGAGGCCAATGACCTCATGGCGGCCATCCGGCAGCACCTCGGCAACCACCGCCACCACTTTCGATGTGCCGATGTCGAGACCAACGATCAGGTTTTTTGCATCTTTCGTCATAGATTTTCTGGCTTGTTAGGTGTTGTCTCGTTTGTATTGACGGGCTGGCTGGTTCGCTTTGGTACCGCATCGGTTTTCGTCTTGCAGTTGATACTTGAATCCCTCATGTCGCACTCTCTGCATCGGTGACTGGCACGGCCACCGGCGGACTCTGCCCCCGGCGGCGCAAGGCCAGGCCATTGGGATAGCGCAGATCAACGCTGCCTATCTGTCCCGCCATCGTCAGCGACAGCTGCGGATACACGCTCACAAAACGATCAATGCGCGCTTTGAGCACGTCACGCTCGGCTGCACGGCCGAGATGCAGCGTGATGCCGTTATCGAGCCGCGCGGTCCAGGCATAGCGCTGCGACAGCGACAGCGATCGCGGTGTCAGACGCAGCGGCGCCAGCCACTTGCGTAAATCTGCCAACCGCGCTGCGACCTCATGCGCGCTGTCATCCGGTCCAGCCAGCTCGGGCAATTTGCCCTCCATCTCGGCTTCTGCTTCATCAAGGTTGGCAGTGAACACAAAACCATCGGCAGAAATAAGCCGTCCTTCTTCACCCCAGGTGCCGAGCACCTTGTACTCTTCCACCGTGACGACCAGCTTGTTCGGCCACTCACGTCGCACAGAGGCACGCTGCACCCAAGGTACGGTTTCGAATGCGGTTCGAATGGCCTGCAAATCAGCAGTAAAGAAATTGCCGCGTATGCGAGGCAGTGCTGCACTGCGCACCGTGACCGCATCAACATAATGCAGCGATGCACCTTTCACTGCGCGCACTTGCACGACACGAAAATCAAACATGGGTTGACGTGACAGCCACTTGTAGCCGCCATACAGCAGGCAAAGCAGGAGCACACCGAGCATGGCTCGGGTGATCGTGTTCAATGTCCTGATGTCATTCCACATGGTCGTTTGTTTTCTTGATCTCTCTAGCTAGATTTTCCAGTCGGGCGAAGGCTGCAAGTCGAGTGCAGCCATCCTGAGCAATTCCACACACAATGCTTCATACGACATGCCCGCGGCCGCAGCTGACATGGGTACCAGCGAGTGACTGGTCATGCCGGGCGAGGTATTGATCTCCAGCAGATAAGGCTGGTTATCCTTCGCATTCACCATCACATCGGCGCGCGCCCAGCCACGGCATCCCAGCGTGCGATAACTCTCCAGCACCAGCTGCCGTATTTGCTGCTCCTGCGCCGGCGGCAATTCGCTGGGGCACAGATACTGGGTCTCATCAGAAAAATATTTGTTCTGATAGTCGTAGTTCGCATCCGGTGCAACGATGCGCACCACGGGTAGCGCGCGGGCGTTTTCCCCCGCGCCGAGTACCGGACAGGTCAGCTCCATACCACTGATGAACGCCTCTGCCATCACGGCCTTGTCGAATTTCGCCGCCTGCGCATACGCCACTGGCAGCGCTTCGACCGTGGTGACTTTGGTCAGACCCAGCGTTGAGCCTTCGTGCGCGGGCTTGACGATCAGAGGCAATCCGAGACGTTTTGCAATCGCATCCCAATCACTGTCGACTGCGAGCATCACAAAGTCGGGCGTCGGCAAGCCGTTGTGCAGCCAGACGCGCTTGGTCATCGCCTTGTCCATGGCAATCGCCGAGGCCAGCACGCCCGGTCCGGTATAGGGAATGCCCAGCTGCTCAAGCGCACCCTGCAAGGTGCCATCTTCACCATAACGACCATGCAACGCGATAAAGACACGATCGAATTTTTCTGAAGCGAACTCAGCCAGGGAGCGTTGCGCCGGATCGAAGGGATGGGCATCAATGCCCTGCGATTGAAGCGCTTTGAGCACACCCGCGCCGGACATGAGCGAGATTTCCCGTTCGGCGGAACGCCCGCCAAACAAGACACCCACCTTGCCGAACTCTTTGTTCAGTGATGCCGTCATGCCGACACCTGTGCCGTCAGTTGTTGCAGCTGTGCGGGTACATTCGCAATCGAACCTGCGCCCATGGTCATCACGATGTCGCCGTCATTGGCCATCTTGAGTAGTGTTTCGGGCATCTCGGCGATATCTTCAACAAACACCAGCTCGGTCTTGCCGACCACACGCAGCGCATGTGCCAGCGAGCGACCGTCTGCTGCGGGGATGGGTTGCTCACCGGCCGGGTAAACATCCGCCAGCACCAGCACGTCCACGCTGGAAAGTACTTTGACAAAATCTTCAAACAAATCACGCGTACGCGTGTAGCGGTGCGGCTGAAACGCGAGTACCAGTCGCTGACCGGGAAATGCACCGCGCGCAGCAGCAATCGTTGCTGCAGTTTCTACCGGGTGATGGCCATAGTCATCGACCAATGAGAAGCTGCCACCGGAAGGCAGAGACAGCTTGCCGTACTTGGTAAATCGCCGGCCGACGCCAGTGAATTCCTGCAGCGCTTTTTGTATGTGGGCATCAGCGACATCGAGTTCACGTGCAATCGCAATCGCTGCACAAGCGTTCTGGACATTGTGCATGCCCGGCTGATTGAGCCGTACCGATAGCGGTGGATAATCTTTTTGAATAACCGTGAATTCCATATGGCTGTTGACAGCGCGCGCGTCGATGGCGCGCACATTGGCGTCAGGATGGAAGCCGTAAGTCATCACCATCTTTGAAATGAAGGGCATGATTTCGCGCACGTTCGCATCATCAATGCACAAGATGGCGACACCATAAAATGGCAGCCTTTGTGTGAATTCGATAAAAGCTTGCTTGAGTTTTGCAAAGCTGTGATCGTAGGTCTCCATGTGATCGGCATCGATATTGGTGATCACTTCGATGACCGGAGACAGATTCAGGAACGATGCATCCGATTCATCCGCCTCGGCGACGATGAAATCTCCCGCGCCCAGCTTGGCGTTGGCGCCCACGCTGTTAAGCCGACCACCGATCACAAACGTCGGATCCAAACCACCTTCAGCGAGAATACTGGCCACCAGACTGGTGGTCGTAGTTTTGCCATGGGTACCGGCGATGGCAATGCCGCGCTTGAGTCGCATCAACTCGGCGAGCATGACTGCACGCGGCACGATAGGTACATTGCGCGCACGCGCAGCAATAACCTCTGGATTACTAGGCTGGACCGCTGTGGATGTAACAATCGCATCGGCACCATCCACATGGTCAGGCGAGTGACCAATACGTATGCAAGCGCCGAGATCCGCCAGACGCCGACTCGCCGCATTGCTGCTCAGGTCGGAGCCGGAGACGGTGTAGCCAAGATTGAGCAACACCTCTGCGATGCCGCTCATGCCAGACCCGCCTATGCCAACGAAGTGAATATGTTTAACTTTATGCTTCATGCAAACCACTCCATGCGCGCAACCGTATTTGCCGGCGGCCGCGGCTGCGCCGCCCACAGACGAGCGCAGCGTGACCACGCTGCTTGGCCAACAAAGTGACTATGTTTAACTTTGTGTTTCATGATCTTCCAAGCGCTTCCAACACGAGCGCAATCGCTTCATTCGCATCACGCCGTCCCTGCGCATACGCGGCTTCTGCCATTTGCAGGCACTGCGCTCGCGTCAGTGACTGCAGCAATGTGGCGAGCGCATCTGGCGTCAAATCAGGCTGTGGCAGATGAATACCGGCCTGTCCTTTTTCCATCCACTGCGCGTTGTTGCGTTGATGCGATGTGGTCGAAACCACCAGCGGCACGAGAACGCTGGCTACGCCAGCGGCGCATAATTCGGTCACAGTAATGGCGCCCGCGCGGCAGATCACCAGATCAGCCGCTGCATAACGCGCAGCCATGTCATCAATAAAGTCCACCACCTCGGCATCCACGCCCGCCTGGGCATAGCTGTCCCTCAATGCAGCGATATGCGCGCGACCTGATTGATGCACGATGCGGGGTCGCTGATCTGCAGGCAGTCTCGAGATTGCTGCAGGTACGACCTCATTCAAGATCTTCGCGCCCAAACTGCCGCCAATGATCAGCACATTCAGCGGACCCGATCGGGTGCGATAGCGCTCGGCGGGCGGCGGTAGCTGACTGATTTCGCGGCGTACCGGGTTGCCGGTGATGTGCGCTTTGCTGCCGGCCGTCTGCGTATCCGCATCAAACCCAAATAAAATCTTTCGTGCAAACGGCAGCAAGACCTTGTTCGACATCAGCAGCGCAGCATCGGCATTCATCAACGCCAGTGGCTTGCCCAACCAGGCCGCCATCATCCCGCCCGGCACCGTGACATAGCCGCCCATGCCCAGCACCACATCAGGCGCACGCGAACGAAGAATCGCTCTGCAGCGCAGAAATCCTGCCGCCAGTTTGAAAACGCCGGTCACGGTATGCATCAAGCCCTTGCCGCGCAGACCACTGAAATCAATCGCATCAAAAGCAAGACCATGCCGTGGCACGATCTCGGCCTCCATGCCACGCTGCGTACCCAGCCACGACACTTGCCAGCCACGCGCACGCATGGTGTCAGCGATCGCAAGGCCGGGAAAAATATGCCCACCCGTGCCTGCCGCCATGACCATGAGATGCTTCATGTTCGTCCACCCCTCATAAGCACCCTATTCTCGTAATCAATACGCAGCAGGATCGCGATGCCTATGCAATTGGTGACGATGCCCGAACCGCCAAAACTCATCAGCGGCAACGTAAGCCCTTTGGTGGGCAGCAATCCAAGATTGACGCCCATGTTGATGAAGGCCTGCACGCCGATCCAGATACCTATGCCTTTGGCAACCAGACCTGCGAAAAATTTTTCGGTTGCGATGGCTTGTCTTCCGATATCGAAGGCGCGGCGAACGATGAAATAGAACAGGAAGGTCACCAGGAAGACACCGACCAGTCCGAGTTCTTCGCCAATCACGGCCATCAAAAAGTCGGTATGCGCTTCGGGCAGGTAATGCAGTTTCTCGACGCTGCCACCCAAGCCCACGCCAAACAATTCACCACGTCCAAACGCAATCAGCGAATGCGAGAGCTGATACGCCTTGCCGAGCACATTGCCGTCTGCCCAGGGATCAAGATAGGCCGTAAGACGCTCGCGACGCCATGGCGAGAACAAGATGATGAGGCTGAATACCGCAGCCAATACACCGGCGATACCACCAAACCAGACGATATTGAATCCGCCCAAAAACAGAATACCCATCGCGATACAAACCACCACACCGGCTGCACCGAGATCAGGTTGCAACATCAGCAAACCACCGGCGAGTCCGACCGCACCAGCCATGGGCAGGAAGCCTTTGGTCAGCTTGTGCATGTACTGCTGCTTGCGCACAGTGAAATCTGCTGCGTAGATGACCATCATCAGCTTGAGTATTTCGGAGGGCTGCAGTCGCAATGGCCCGATGCTGATCCAGCGGCGTGCACCACCCGCATCTTTGCTCAGTCCGGGAATCAGCACCACGATCATCAGAAACAGCGCACCAAGAAACAAATACGGCGCAGCTTTCTCCCACTGCTCTATGCGTATGCGGAAAGCGAGCAGCCCCAGAAAAAGTCCGATGAGGATATAGACAGCCTGCCGACTCAGAAAATAATGGCTCGATACATCTTTGTATTTTTTGGTTTCGGTGAGATTGATCGAGGCGGAGTACACCATCACCAAGCCGATCAGCAGCAACAACAGCGTCACCCACACCAGCGCCTGATCGTACTCAAGCATGCTCGAGCGCTGACCCAGCTTCTGCTCGGCGCTATTCGGCTCGCTTTCACCAAAAAAGGGTAAGGTCATTTTCACGCCAGCACCTCACCACGGCTGGCGGCCAGTTCATGCACCGCGTCTGCAAACACATGGGCGCGATGCGCATAGTCCTTGAACATGTCAAAGCTTGCACAGGCAGGTGACAGCAAGACGGTATCGCCATCACTCGCCGTTTCTGCAGCGCGCTGCACCGCTTGCTCCAGCGTCCAGCAATCCGTGAGCGCCACACCCGTATCGGCCAACGCTTCGCGAATGGCAGGGCCGTCACGACCAATGAGCATCACCGCGCGTACATGACGTTTTACGGCGGATGCCAGCGGCCTGAAATCCTGACCCTTGCCATCACCACCAGCAATGAGAATCAGATGCGCATGCTCGCGCTGCCCCAAGCCTTCGATGGCAGCGACCGTTGCGCCGACATTCGTACCTTTGCTGTCATCAACATAATCAACCCCACCCACGGTGGCAATCAGCTCAACACGGTGCGGCTCGCCGCGATACTGACGCGCCGCATGCAGCAAGGGCGCCAGAGACAAACCGATGGCACGGCAGAGTGCCAGCGCGGCCAGCACATTGGTTGCATTGTGCTGGCCGCGAATTTTCAATGCATCCGCAGGCATGAGCCGGTTCATGAACAACTCGCTCTCGACTGCTTCCTTGCCACGCTTTTTCTTTTCACCCTCTTCGGCGCTGATCGCCAGCACCAGCCATTGCATACCGTGCTCGGTCGACAAGCCCAGACCATCCGCCTCTGTCGGCAGATCGCTGCCAAAACTGACGCAATGGGCTTTCGGGCTGACCATCTTGATACTGCGTGCATCATTACGATTGAGGACGCGTACCGTATCAGGACCGAAGATGCGCGATTTAGCATCCGCATAGGCATGCATGTCGCCATGCCAGTCGAGATGATCTTGCGTGATATTGAGTACGGTCGCCGCATCTGCATTGAGGCTGAAGGTCGTGAAAAGCTGAAAGCTGGACAACTCAAGAACCCAGCACTGTGGCAAATCATCGTGTGCAATCGCATCACGCAACACGTCCAATGCCGCCGGGCTGATGTTGCCAGCAACCTTGACGGACAAACCTGCAGCACGGCACAGCTGTCCGGTGAGACTGGTGACCGTCGTCTTGCCATTGGTACCCGTGATGGCGATGATCTTCGGCTGGTAGTCGCGCTCGGTCTTCAATGCAGCAAGTGCTTGCGCGAAGAGTTCGATTTCACCCCAGACCGGAATATTTTTTTCCTGCGCGGCAGGCAAGATTGCAGCGAGTTCATTGTGTGGCGACAGGCCCGGGCTGACAGCCACCAGATCCACGCCCTCAAGCAAGGCCGCAGTAAATTCACCGCTGATGAATGCCACCTGCGGACAAGCGTCTTTGAGTGTGGACAAACGTTCAGGACCAGGGCGGGTATCGGCGACGCGCAGACGTGCACCGGCCTGCGCAAGCCAGAGCGCCATCGCCAAACCAGACTCGCCGAGTCCGAGCACCAATACCTGTTTATCCTGATAGTCCATAGCGCTTTATCGCAATTTCAAGGTCGAGAGTCCGACCAGCACCAGCATCATCGTGATGATCCAGAAACGCACGACCACCTGGGTTTCTTTCCAGCCTTTTTGTTCGAAGTGATGATGCAGAGGCGCCATCAGCAAAACACGCTTGCCGACCCCGGTGCGCATCTTGGTGTATTTGAAATAGACCACCTGCAGCATCACCGACAAGGTTTCAACCACAAACACGCCGCCCATGATGAAGAGCACAATCTCCTGACGCACGATGACGGCAATCGTGCCCAATGCACCACCGAGCGCCAATGCGCCAACATCACCCATGAAGACCTGCGCGGGATACGCGTTAAACCAAAGGAAAGCCAAACCGGCGCCAGCCATCGCGCCACAGAAAATCAGCAACTCGCCTGCACCCGGTATATGCGGGATCAGGAGATATTTCGAATAGGTCGCGCTACCGGTGAGATATGCAAACAGACCCAGTCCCGTACCCACCATCACGGTCGGCATGATGGCCAAGCCATCCAGACCATCGGTAAGATTGACTGCATTGCTGGTGCCAACAATCACAAAATAAGTGAGCGCAATAAAGCCCCAGACCCCCAGCGGGTAGGTGATCGTTTTGAAGAACGGCACAATCAAATCAGTCTTGGGCGGCAATTCCATGGCGAAGCCGGATTGCACCCATTCAGTAAACAAGGCCCAGACTTTGAGATTGGTGGGCCCCGACACCGAAAACGCGAGATAAAACGCCGCAAGCAAGCCAATCAGCGACTGCCATAAATATTTTTCGCGCGAGGCCATGCCATTCGGATCTTTGAAAACCACCTTGCGATAGTCATCCACCCAGCCAATGATGCCAAAGCCCAGCGTGACGATCAGTACTGGCCAGATGAAACGATTACTCAAATCACCCCACAACAAGGTGGACACTGCAATGCCAATCAAAATCAGTGCACCACCCATCGTGGGCGTGCCGGATTTGATCAGATGCGTCTGCGGACCGTCGGTACGCACTGCCTGACCAACCTTCAGGGTGGTGAGCATACGAATGACTGCGGGGCCGGCAATCAGACCAATCAGCAGCGCAGTCAGCGTTGCGAACACTGCACGAAAAGTGATGAAATTGAAGACCCGCAGTGCGCCGATCTGATCCTGAAGAGAGTAAACAGGCGATCGATGTGATGCGCATGGGCATAGGCACCGATCTCCTCGTGAAATGCAACGCCTTCGCTGCCGACTTCACCCATGTCACCGAGTACCAGCGTGCGGGGCGCTGGCGCGGCAGCCAGTACATCAATTGCAGCGCGCACCGAATCGGGATTGGCGTTGTAGGTGTCATCAATAACCAGGGCACCGTTCGTTGCCGTCTTGCGTTGCAGTCTGCCGGCTACGGGCGCAAAGGCCTCCAGACCGCGCACGATACTGGGTGCATCAATACCCACGGCGATTGCAGCAGCGCAGGCGGCCAGCGCATTGCGCACGTTGTGTACACCCGGTGCGGACAGGTGGACGTTGAACGTCGTACCGCTTGCGCTGATGTTGATCAGACTGCCGAAATCTTCCGATTGCCATTGCGCGCTGATATCGCACGACGCATCCAGACCGAAACGAACCACCTTACGCTTGCCCGCATAGCGCTGCCAGAGCGACGTGTATTCCTCATCACCGGAAAAAATTGCACACCCCGTTTCAGCAAGCCCGCGGATCACTGCACCGTTTTCTTCAGCCACGGCAGCGACGCTGGCCATGAATTCCTGATGCTCGCGCTGGGCGTTATTCACCAGGCCAACAGTGGGTTCGGCAATCTCGGCCAGACGCGCGATTTCACCGGGATGATTCATGCCCATTTCGATCACGGCAGCACGATGCTGTGCTTCGAGGCGAAACAGTGTGAGCGGCACGCCGATTTCATTGTTCAGATTGCCGCGGGTCGACAAGTAATTATTCTGCCCATAAGCTGCTGCAAAAATCGACGCGATCATTTCCTTGACCGTGGTCTTGCCGTTGCTGCCGGTAACGCCGACCACGGGTACCGCAAAGCGCCGACGCCACACCTGTGCGATCTGTCCGAGGGCATGACGGGTATCGGGCACGATTAGCGCGGGCAGCGAAAAGTCATTCGGCACACGCTCGGCCACGACTGCTGCTGCACCACGCGTGGCGACTTGCGACAGAAAATCATGCGCGTCAAAACGCTCGCCCCGCAATGCCACGAACAGATTACCGGCGGCGACCGTCTGGCTATTACTGGAGACACCGCTGAAGTCGGCGGGTGCGGTCATACGCGCACCGGCGATCGAAGGCAGCAGATCCGCAAGACATGCCTGCATCAATGGCCTCCGTTTCGAGTAGCACGGGTGGCCAACGCCAGTGCGGCATGATCGGCGTCGCGGAAGGCAAGGCGACGACCTTTGACTTCCTGATAGTCTTCGTGGCCTTTGCCTGCCACCAGCACCACATCATTTTTTCCGGCATGGCGCACGGCATGCAGAATCGCGCTGGCGCGATCTTCAATAACCTGCAGCTTCGTGCCCGCAGTTCCCGCGCCTGCAATGATCTGGGCAATGATGTCGGCCGGCGCTTCGCTGCGCGGATTGTCACTGGTGACGATCAGATGATCGGCCAGCAAAGCGGCTGCACCCATGGACGCACGCTTGCCTGCATCGCGATCACCACCACAACCGAACACACACCACAATTTACCCTGACGAATTTGCGCCACTGGCCGCAATGTCTCCAATACCTTCTCAAGCGCATCAGGCGTGTGTGCATAATCAATCACGGCCAATGGCGCATCCACACCGCCCAGTTGTTGCATGCGTCCAGGCACGGCCACCAGCGACTCCAGTGCCGACACGACGGTCTGCCATGCCATGCCCTGACTGAACATCACACCAGCAATCGCGAGCACATTGCTGACGTTGAAACGACCGATGAGTTGTGTTCGAACGGTGCCCTGACCTGCAGGCGATTGCAGCATGAAACTCGTGCCCTGCTGGCTCACGCGGATATCGGTTGCGCTCACCAGACCGACACCCTGCGCTGTGGTTGGCAGTTGGTCGGGCTCGATACTGTAGCCAGTCACGACCAGACCAGGATGATTTCTTAGTACATGTGCCAGCAGACGCTGACCCATTGCATCATCGAGATTGATCACCGCATGTTTGAGACCAGGCCAGTCGAAGAGCTTTGTTTTTGCCGCCTCGTAAGCTTCCATATTGCCGTGGAAATCAAGATGATCACGACTGAAATTGGTAAGTACGGCCACATCCACATGCAGTTCATGCATGCGTCGCTGCACCAGTCCAATAGACGATGCTTCAATAGCCAGTGCGACCGCACCCTGCTTTTTCTGCTCGGCCAGTTCACGGTGCAATTGCACCGCATCGGGCGTGGTGAAGCCGGTTGCATTGAAAAGCCCACTTGCGCCGTTGCGCCATTGACCGATACCCAGTGTGCCAACGACTGCGGTGGTCATGCGCTGCAGGGACAGGGCCTGACCCAGCCACTGCGTGCAGGATGTTTTGCCATTGGTACCGGTGACGGCGATGCACAACAAGTCACGATCGGGTTGACCGTACCATTCATGCGCAATACGACCGGCTGTCTTCGCCAGATCATGCACAGGCAAATGCGGCAGCATCACGCTGTGGTCCCATTGAAAATCGCCCGCATCATCAAAAAGGACGGCGCTTGCGCCAGCCTCTACGGCTTGGGTAATGTAGTGACGGCCATCACCCGATTCACCGGGACACGCAAGAAATACATCGCCGGCGCGCACACGGCGCGAATCCGTGGTCAGCTGAGCGCCGGGCACAGTGTCACGCAACCACTGATGGATATCGGCTGTCGCGATCATGGTGGTGGCCATCACATACTCTCCACCACCGGCGCAGCCGGCAGGATGACGTTGGCCACCGAAGTGTCAGGCGCGATATTAAGTGAGCGCAGCGCGCTCGATGCAACGTTCGCAAAGACCGGCGCAGCGACCTGGCCACCGAAATGCTTGCCCGCATTGGGCTCATCAATCATGACGGCGATGATGATGCGCGGATTGGAAGCCGGTGCAAGCCCAACGAACGAAGCCACATATTTGTTCACATAACGACCGCTCTCGACCTTGTGGGCAGTGCCGGTTTTACCCGCAACGCGGTAGCCGCGCACTTGCGCGTAAGGCGCCGTGCCACCCGGCCCGACAACCCGCTCCATCATCTCGCGCATTTGTATGGCGGTTTTTTCAGTAACCACGCGTTGCGGCTGCGGTGGCTGAGTGACTTTCTGGAACGACAGCGGAATGATTTCGCCATTGCGCGCAAAGATCATGTACGAGCGCGCAACCTGAATCAGCGAGACTGAGATGCCCAGTCCATAACTCATCGTGGCCTGCTCGACTGGCTGCCAGGTCTTGTAGGGCTTGAGGCGGCCGGCGACGGCGCCAGGGAAGAAGGAACGCGGCGGCGCCTGGCCAAAGCCCACAGCGGTAAACATGTCCCACATTTGACGCGGCTGCAGTTTCTGCGCCACGCGTATCGTGCCAACATTCGAGGATTGCTGAATGATGCTTGCGACTGACATGCTGGATGCATGACTGTGCGAATCACCCACCGACTTGGAACCAAAGGTCAGTTTTTTTGGCGTATCCAGCATCGTGTCGGGCGTGATCAGACCCCGATCCATAGCCAGCGCGATAGTGAATGGCTTGAGCGTCGAACCCGGTTCGTAGGTATCCGTGAAGACGCGATTTCGGACATGATTGACATTACGCCCTTCACGTTCGTTTGGATTGAACGTGGGCATGTTTGCCAGCGCCAGCACTTCCCCGGTCTGCACATCGAGCACCACGATCGCACCTGCCTTGGCCTTGTTGTCTTCGACAGCTTTTTTCAGGTGGGTGGATGCGATGTATTGAATCTTGCTGTCAATCGACAGAGAAAGGTCGCGACCATCCTGAGGCTCGCGTATGTAGGCGATATCTTCGATCACGCGACCTTTGCCATCACGGATGACGCGGCGACTGCCCTTTTGTCCGGCAAGTTCCTTTTGGTGAGACAGCTCGATACCCTCCAGACCATTATCATCGACGTTGGTAAAGCCGAGAATATGCGAGGCAATCGGACCAGACGGGTAATGACGTTTGTACTCCTTGCGGGCATAAACACCGGGAATCCCGAGGGCAAGTACCTTGTCGGCGACTTCCGGCTCAACCTGACGTTTGATCGGCACGAAATTGCCACTGGCATCGAGCTTTTTCTGCAGCTCGGGTACGCTGGTTTCGAGCAGCAGAGCGAGTTTTTTCAGATTGTCGGGCGTGACTTCGACCGCATCGGGAATGATCCAGATGCCTTTGGCAGGCAAAGAGGTCGCCATGACTTCGCCATTGCGATCGAAAATTTTGCCGCGCACTGCTGGCAGCTCCAGCGTGCGCGCGTAGCGCATTCTTCCCTTTTCTTGCAGGAAGTCCGTCGTCATCGCCTGCAGCCAGAATGCGCGCAAACCAAGACCGACAAAAGCAATGAACATCAGGAACAATACAAACCGCGAACGCCACGCAGGCAACTGCACGGCCAGAACAGGACTCGGCGAGAAGGGTACGCCTCGTGCAGCGGCTTTGCGGCTGGGCGCGCGCATCAGCGACCTCCTACCGTGATGTAACGAGTACGCTCTGCTGTGGGCACGGTCATACCCATGGACTTTGCCATTGCATCAATGCGGGCGTGCTTGGCGAGATTGGATTGCTCGAGTTGTAGCTGTGACCATTCCGTTTCAAGTTGCTGCTGACGCAGCTGCGCCTGTTCGAGCGCGATAAAGAGCCGGCGCGCCTGATGCTGTGAATTGACGAGCAAAAGCGAACACAACACCAGCACGGCGAGCAGGGGAATGAGCGAGCGCTGATTCATGCCGCCACCTCAGGAAGACGCATGGCACTGCGCATGACGGCCGAGCGCGCGCGCGGGTTGGCAGCGATTTCAGCGTCAGAGGGTTTGATGCGGGCGAGTAGTTTCATCACAGGCTGAGGCAGATCGACGGCACGAATCGGCAGCCGACGGTCGGGCTGCGGTACGCTGGCTTTGGAGGCCATGAACCGCTTGACGATGCGATCTTCAAGCGAATGAAAACTGATCACCACCAATCTCCCGTACGGCGCGAGTAAACCGTATGCCTGTGTCAAACCTGCTTCAAGTTCTTCAAGTTCTTTATTGATGAAAATCCGTACAGCCTGAAAAGTCCGGGTGGCCGGGTCCTTGCCTTTTTCGCGGGTCTTGACGGCGCCAGCCACGAGCGCGGCAAGTTGTCCTGTGCTGGTGATAGGCTCGACTGCGCGGCGAGCAACAATCGCCTTTGCAATCTGAAAAGCAAACCGTTCTTCCCCATAGTTGCGAATCACTTTCTCCAGGTTGTCCTGTGTTTCTGTTGCCAGCCATTCCGATGCCGGCATACCGCGCGTGGTATCCATACGCATATCGAGTGGGCCATCGGCACGAAAACTGAATCCGCGCGCCGCCTGATCGACCTGCGGTGAAGACAGCCCCAAATCCATCAGCACACCATCTATCTGCTTCACGCCGCGCGAAGACAGCGCCGCCTGCATCGTTGCAAAACTGTGATGCACGATAGAGAAACGCTGCTCTTCAGCCGCCAACTGTTCAGCCACAGCCACCGCCTGCACATCCTTGTCGAAAGCGAACAAGCGACCCTGCGCCGACAATTGGCCCAATATTTTTTTACTATGTCCGCCGCGGCCAAAGGTGCCGTCAACGAAAACTCCGTCGCGCCGCGCGTCGCGAATCTCGAGCGCGTCGATCGCCTCATCCAGCAGCACAGTGCGGTGCGTGTACTCGGGCACCGTGATGTCATTCATCGAGTGCCGTCAGAAAGAAAAGTTGTTTAGTACGTCCGGCATGCCGACGGCAATCGCCTGGGATTCGCTCTCTTCGAGTTTCGCGGCATCCCAGACTTCAAAATGACTGCCCATGCCCAGCAACATCACCTCGCGCGACATGCCGGCCGCCACACGCAACTCCGGCGCAATCAGAATGCGTCCTGCACTGTCCATCTCGACATCGCTGGCATTGCCCAGAAAAATGCGCTGCCACGCCCGGGCCGACATCGGCCAGGCGGCAATTTGTTCACGATGGATTTCCCAGACGGGACGGGGGAATAACAAAAGACAACCATGCGGGTGTTTGGTCAGCGTGACGCGGCCTTCGCTCTGCAGCGCGAGCGCGTCACGATGCCGGGCCGGAATCGACATCCGTCCCTTTGCATCCATGCTCAATGCCGACGCACCCTGATACACCTCGCCTGCCTCCTCGATCGCTAAAACATTTCGAACAACCGTGATGCCTGTTTGCTGAAAAAAGAGAAACTTTTCCCACAAAAAGACACTTTCTCACACTGACGCCCACTTTAGAGGATCGCGAATTGTCGGTCAAGGAATATCCCACACTGAAAGTGAGATTTTTTTCAATAAAGTCAAGGACTTAGCGCAACTACTTGAGATTAGGCTGAAGAAGAATAGCCTTGAGAAATGAAGGACTTAGATGCACAAGTGAAAGTAGAACCTGAGTAATACACATGTGTTTATGCGAGCGCGGCTTCTCGTTCAGATACGACAAGGTTCGGACGGTATGAAGGAACCGGTGCGAAACAATCGGCACCAACGAGCGCATTGAAGATTGAGATCTTGCTGAAAACGAACCGCCGACACCCCTTCCCCGAACAAAGGAACCCACCCATGAAACGAAGTGCATCAGATGCTGACCGACCGCCCGCCCAGCGTCCGTTACAGATACCCGCGATACCGGTCTTCAACCTGCCGGCCATTCAGCCGCCACCCCCTCCACCCGCGCCTTTACCCCCGACGATGGCAACGGTCCAACGGCCTCCGATTGCTGCCTGGCCTCAACCGCACCCGGCGTTCTTCACATTTTCAGCGAATCAAGCCTACCCGCCCGGAACACGTGGCCTGCCCGCCACGCCGGTGCCGGCATCCCACAACATGCGGCTTGTAAACGGGCCTCCGAGTGGTAATTCGTCGTCAACAGCACGACCGGGTTCGTCTGGACGTTACACACGCAACCAGGTGGCTGAACAAACTCAGCTGACTGTCAAACTCGCCACACCAGCCGATCTGAGCGAACTTGCCGATACACTGCGCCAGCAGACAAAGGTGAGCAAAATCATCATCGCTACACGCGACCCGCAGGAGTTGAAAGCCACCTTTGATGCCATTCGCACGAGCCTGTCCGTTCTTGATATCGAGGTTGATTTCCAGGGGCCGATGCCTGAGCGGAGCGTGCTTAATAGCGTGTTTTCATGTCTTCATGAACGACAAGCTCCTATCAAATCTTTCCAATGGATCAGCACCCGAAGTAATTCGAAGCCGCATCAAATTGATCAATTTGTTTTCGAAGCACTGCTGAGATCTCAACTTCTTGAAAAGATCCATTTTTTAGTACCACGAGGTGATCATGCAGTATCCGTGAATATCAATAATCCTGGGCATTTGACACTTTGCGTGGCAAAACACCAATCGCTCAGGTCTCTGTCATTGAAAGGGATCGAAGGAAGCGCATTCATTGACGCTATTTTGCAGGGTATAGCCCACAGCGCGGTCATTGAGGACATGCATTTTAATCAGACTAATCTGGCGTCGAACACAACAGCGCTTCAAGTATCGGTTAGCAACAACAAGCAATTACGCTCAATATCAATAAAAGACTGCCGACTTGAATCTGGTTCGATGAGCCAGATGCTCAAATGTATGCAGGGTCATCCCGCATTGGAATCGCTTGATTTTAGAACGGCAAAAATACCTACCGAGGAATTGCTATTGATCGGCGAACCCATCGCGGAATTGCTTGTGACGAATTCGCAGATCAAAACCCTCCACTGTCAATGCGCCTTATCACCCACCAATATCACATCTCTGACAGTTGGGCTTACTGCAAATACTCACCTGACATCGCTAAGAATGGATGCGATGCAAGACACCACATCCTACCCAGCTCAGATTACGCAAACCGATACCAGCAAGAACCTTGAAAACATGTTCAAAGCGAACAAAGGGTTACGGGAAATTGTCATTGGGCTGACTGCATCACAAAATGGTACGGACAAGCAATTATTGAAAGCCATAGCGAAGATGCCTTCGATCGAATCATTAACCATCGAAAATATTTTAAAAATTCAGCTGGTTAGCGATGTACTGCCGGATATTGCGCACATCAAACATCTGAAATTAAAAATGCGCGCAATCGGCAGTACGAATAGAGATGCATTTACACAGACTATGCATCAGATTGCCGACAACCTAAGCCATCACAAAAATCTGTTGAACTTCAGTCTCATTCTTGATCCCAGGGGTGATCAGTACGATATGCTAATGGGCTGGTTTGGCGATCTCAATCGGGCCATTCTCAAAATTCACGATGTCACGACACATAACCGGCTGCGGATGAAGAACCTACAAGCTGCTATAGGAATGTCCGTCATGCAAGATCTGCAGCGTGATGAGCCGAGAGCCCTGCCCACTCTGCCAGTCGAAATGAACCAGATGCTATTTGACGCGGCAATGGATAATCTTTCGTTTGAAGACGCCCAGAGGGTTTACGAGGCGATATCGCCCTTCACGCACCCACCCGCAAATCAGTAAAGTGAAGCAGACCGATAGGCCGGATTCTGTGTCCCTGTCGGGCAAGCCCGGCAGAGATGACAGTCATTCCTCTAGGCCCCCAATTACTCGGGGGCTCAAGCTCTCTACCCGCACGCTCAGCGAGCAGCATCAACGCGTGCCTATTTGAGATTGCTCCGAGTGGAGGTTACCGCGTTTCACCCTTTGGGACGCAAACGAGTGACTTTCGCCACTCGCTGGTCCCAAAGACTCGTCTCTGTGGCCCTATTCCGCGCCTCACGGCGGACGGTCGTTAGCCGTCACCCTGCTCTATGGAGTCCGGACCTTCCTCCCGCGCATTGCTGCGCCAGCGACTGTCTGGTCTGCTTCACGCCCGCATTGTAATCCGTAGACGACCATAGGGGTCTGACTCGGGTTCCGACGATGAGCCCGGTAGCAGGCCGGTCGGCGAAAGACCGGCTTGCGCTCCTCGAGAAATGCCGAGTTAGAGGATCGCGAATTGTCGGTCAAGCGATATCCCGTGCTGAAAGTGAGTTTTTTTTAATAAAGTCGGGGATTAAGCGCAATCACGTGAGATTGGGTTGAAAAAAAGGGAACTGGTCAGGGAGTGAGGACACCAACCGGCAAGTTAACCATCGGCACCATTCCGAAAGCCAACCACCCCCACCCTTGTCGGGATAAAGGAACTCAACCATGAAACGAAGCACAGCAGACGCTGGCCAGCCACCTCGGCAACCAGAGATCTTTCAAATACCGGTTTTCAACCGGAGCCCCAATCAGGAAGCAACTACCCGGCCGCAAGCGCCATTGCCACCCACGATGACAACCGTACAACGGCCTGCCGTCGCCGTCTGGCAAGTACCGGACCAGGCATATTTCACATTCTGGGCAAACCAGGCCTACCCGCCAGGACCACCCGGCCAGAGAGTAACCACCCATACCCACGCGCCATTGCCGCCCACAATCACAAATGTCCAACAACCTGCCGTCGACGTCTGGCCAGAACCGAGCCAGGCATTCTTCACATTCTCTGCAAACCACCCCTACCCGCCAGGACCATCCGGTCAGGGAGCAAGCACCCATACCCACGCGCCATTGCCGCCCACAATCACAAATGTCCAACAACCTGCCGTCGACGTCTGGCCAGAACCGAGCCAGGCAACCTTTACATTCTCTGCAAACCAGGCCTACCCGCCAGGACCACCCGGTCTACCCGCCACACCGCCAACGTTCCACGACTTTCGCTTTACTACCGAGCGTCCGTCCATCATTTTGCGGTCAAGAGAAGGATCGAGCCCGACCGGACGTTATGCGCTGAGCCAAGTTGCCGGAAAAACCGAATTGATTGTCAGAAGCACCACAGCAGACGATCTGATCGAACTCGCCGACACACTGCGCCGCCCGACCACGGTGACCAAAATTATTGTCGAAGTCTGGCAACCCCAGGAACTGAAAGCGACCTTTGATGCAATTCGCACCAGTGTGGCTGTTCTTGATTTGGAGATTTTTTATCTGGGAGAACCGCCTAAGGCGGGAGAGCTGAGTAGCTTGTTTTCCGTGTTTCAGGAGCATCAACTCCCTATTAAATCATTCAAATGGATCAGCAAACAAAATAATACAAAACCCCTGAAAATAGATCAGGCCGTCATTGAAGCTCTGCTTGCATCACAATCTCTGGAACGGATAGATTTTTCAGCGCCACCGGACAAGCCCCTGACATTCGTGAGCGTCAATGACGCGAACCGCTTGGTGCAATGCATACAAAAACACCCATCGCTCAAATCTCTCTCATTGAAACGACTCAATGGCGCCCCATTCATCAATGCCATTTTGAAGGGGGTCGCCATGAGCCCGATTGTAGAGGAACTGAAATTTGATCAGACTAACCTAGAGCCATGCACCAAAGCGCTTCAGGACGCGGTGAATAACAACAAGAGGTTACGCTCGATATCAATAAAAGACTGTCCACTTGCGTTAGGTGCGATGACCCAGCTACTCAATGCAATCTATTATCATCCCGCAATTAAATCAGTTGATTTCAATACAGCAAAAATACCTAATCAGGAATTGAATTCGATCGGCGAGCCCATCGGAAAATTATTGTTGGCGAACGCTCAGATAACAGCCCTCCGTTTTCCATGCGCGCTGTCGCCTGAAAATATTGCAAGCCTTAAGGTAGGACTTGATGCGAATACCAGTCTGGAATTTCTGGGTATGGAGGTATTTGAGGACGCCAATAACAATGCATTTTATTTTACGGGAACTAATACCAGCGCTCATCTTCGCGACATGTTCTTGTCGAACAAAGGATTAAGGGAAATTCTCATCCGGCTATCCGACTGCGAAAATGGCTTAAACGAGCAACTATTAGATAGCATCGCAAAGAGCACATCAATTGAATCATTAACCATCGAAAATCTCAGTGCCGGTAAACCAATCAATCATTCACTTGCACATAATGACTCAATCAAACATCTGAACTTAAAGATGAAGTTTGATGATCATCTAGATATGGAGTTTGGTATTAAGCGTTTATTCCAGGAATTCCATACCAGCGAAGGTCTTGAAAATCTGGCAAACGAACTGAGCGACAATAAAAATCTCTTGAGCTTCAACCTCACTGTTGGTCCCAACGAAGACCCGCAAAGAATACTCAACATCGAGTATTCTCCTTTGGATAAAGCCATTCAGAAAGTTCGTGATATTACGACACGCAATCGGGTGCGGAACATGGCAACACTCGCGGGTGCGGTAATGTCTCGCAGACAAGATCTGATGCCTAATGTGCCCGGAGCCATACCGCCTTTGACGCGGGAAATCAACCGAATGATATTCGAAGCCACGCTAGATAATCTTGCCCCCGGTGACGCAAAAAAAATCTACGATACCGTCTTGCCCTTCACGCCCCTGCCAGGAAATCAATAAAGTGAAGCAGACCGATAGGCAGGATTCTGTTTCCCTGCCGGGCAAGCTCGGTAGCAGGCCGGTCAGCAAAAGACCGGCTTGCGTTTCTCGAGAAAGGCCGAGAAGGCCTCCTTCGCATCCGGCCCTTGCAACAGCCGCATGAAATGCTGCAACTCCTCCTGCATCGCGGCATCGATGCCCACTGAGAAATCTTTTTTCATCAACTGCTTCGTGATGCGCAGGGATTCCGCAGGCAGGGCTACCAGTTTCGCCGCTTGTGCTGCAACGAATGAAGGCAAGTCATCTGCCGACATTACCTTGCTGACCAGGCCCATCTGCACCGCCTCATCTGCTTTGAAGGCTTCACCGAGCAATAATTTTTCTGCTGCGCGCTGATAACCTGCCAGTCGAGGGAACAGGCAACTCGATGCAAACTCGGGGCACAGCCCCAGCTGAGTGAAGGGCATCGCAAAGCGCGCATTCTCTGCGGCATACACCAGATCGCAATGCATGAGCAGGGTCGTACCAATGCCGATTGCCATACCGCTGACTGAAGCGATCACGGGTTTTTCTGCATGACGCAGCGCGTCCATGAACAGCGTGACGTGCGAATCACCGGGTTGCGGTGGATATTTCAGAAATTCTTCAACATCATTACCGGCGGTGAAGATGCCGCCCTCGCCCGTTATCACGATAGCGCGTACGGTCTTGTCGTTTGCTGCTGTTGTCAGCCCGTCCGACAGCGATTGGTACATCGCGCGAGTGATCGCATTTTTTTTGTCGGGTCGATCAAAAGAGAGTGTCGCAATACCGTCGGCAATATGGGATTTTATGGTCATTATTTTTTAGTTACTTTTATTGAAGTACCGCACCAGCACCAAGTCTACGTCCGACAACTTACGTACGCTCAAATATCCCCGCCGCACCCATGCCAGCACCGACGCACATCGTCACCATACCGTATTTCAGTTGGTGACGGCGCAGTCCGTGAATGACAGTGGCCGCACGTATCGCGCCAGTAGCGCCGAGCGGATGGCCAAGCGCAATCGCACCGCCGAGTGGATTGGTCTTTGCTGGATCCAAACCGAGATCCTGACGCACGGCGAGCGCCTGCGCCGCAAACGCCTCATTGAGCTCTATCCAATCCATTTGATCGAGCGTCAGCCCGGCCAGACGCAAGGCTGCGGGTATGGCTTCTTTGGGGCCGATACCCATGATCTCTGGTGGCACGCCTTTCACTGCAAATGACACAAAGCGCGCCAGCGGCTGCAAATTGAATTGTTTGAGTATTTTTTCACTCACCAGAATCAGCACGCCCGCACCGTCCGAAGTTTGCGAGCTATTGCCTGCGGTGACGGTGCCTTTGGCGGCAAACACGGGTTTGAGTTTAGCCAGCGCCTCAAGACTGGTGTCAGCACGCGCACCTTCATCTTGCGACACGGTCTTGGTGAGTGTTTTTATCTGACGGCTGTCCAGATCAGGAAATTTTTCCACGACCTCGACGGGCGTTATTTCGTCGGCACACTCGCCACTTTGTTGTGCAGCGATGGCACGACGATGCGATTCAAGCGCGAAGGCATCCTGATCTTCACGACTGACTTTCCATTGCTGCGCGACCTTCTCTGCCGTCAGCCCCATGCCATAGGCCATGCCGATGTTGTCGTCTTTGAAGATACCCATGTTCATTGAGGGATGGTGTCCGGGCATGGGAATCATGGACATGGATTCAACGCCGCCGGCAATCATGACATCGGCTTCGCCGGTGCGTATGCGGTCGGCGGCCATCGCGATGGCCGTGATACCAGAGGCGCAGTAACGGTTGACGGTGACACCGGCGACGATTTTGGGTAACCCTGCCAACAGCACGGCCATACGCGCGAGGTTCAAGCCCTGTTCGGCTTCGGGGAAGGCGCATCCGATGATGGCATCTTCAATCGTGGCCGGGTCGAGGCTGGGTACTTGTGCGAGGGCTGCGCGTATCGTGTGCACGAGCAGATCGTCGGGACGTACATGTCGAAAGACGCCGCGCGGTGCCTTGCCGATGGGGGTGCGGGTCGCGGCGACGATGTAGGCTTCTTGCGTGGTGTGCTCCTGATGCTTCGTGGTGCAAATAGCTTTGTCATTGTCCAAGCCCTCAGATACACAATGAAAGACACTGGATCCTGACCTGCACCCACTGCGGTCCGATTCCTCTATCGAGCGACGAATCCCTGCTTTTCCATTACGTCCCATCAGCGAGGATGGGCCCCAGCTTTCGCTGGGGTGACGCAATTTGCTGTCATAGGCATCAAAACACGCGCTCTAGTTTTGGGCTGCCGTGACGCAATTTACTGTCATAGGCATCAAAACACGCGCTCCAGTTTGGGCCGGCGTGACGCAATTTACTGTCATAGGCATCAAAATACGCGCGCCAGTTTGGGCTGCCGTGACGCAATTTACCGTCACCGACCTCCAAATCGTCACCCCAGCGAAAGCTGGGGTCCATCGACAGTCGCTGTGCGCGTTGATTAATTCCTCACCGGCTTTCCGGTATATCACCACCGCACACCACATCAGCGATCAGCATCGCAATATGCTCATCATGCGCGGAGATGAAACCGCCTTCGCGCATATTGACCAGCTGGGCGCGTATCGTGGCAATGCCATAACGGCCGGTGACCGGGATAAGCGTAGGCAGTGGCGGGCGATACGCCGTATCTGCCAGTGCCAGCGCCTGCGTGATCGCCACATGCAATAGCTCATGCGCATGCAACACAATCGCATCATCACTGTGCAGATAACCCATACGACGCGCCTCATGCGCGGATTTGGCAACCGCTGCAGTGGCCGCATGGGTGAAACGATCTTTGAGAAACGGGAAAATGTCATTGCCTTTTGCTTCCTGTGCAGCACGCAGCGCGATTTCTTTCAGGCCACCGCCGGCCGGTACGAGGCCGACGCCGACTTCCACCAACCCCGCATACGATTCCAGCAACGCCACACGTCGACTTGCATGCAGCATCAGTTCGCAGCCGCCACCGAGTGCCAGACCACCCACAGCAGCAACGACAGGCACACTCGCATATTTGATGCGCATCATCGCGCGCTGGAAATTCGCCACCACCGGTTCGATGGCCTTCACACCACCCATCATGAATACCGGCAGCATCGCTTGCAAATCAGCACCCGCTGAAAACGCACCACCTTCGGCGACATCGGTTTGCCAGATCACCAGCGCCCGGTAATTTTTTTCAGCTTCGGACACGGCGCGTTCGATACCGGCGATGACCTCAGGCCCCATCACATGCAGCTTGGTCTTGAAGGACAGAATCAGCACATCATCCTTCAGATGCCATAGCCGAACCGAAGCATCTTCATGCACGGTCGTACCAGCGACCGCAGGGCTCAAGTGATCATCACCCACCACCGATGCGCGGAAAACCTGACGCGCATAGACCGGCACATGCGAACGCGGTACGTAAGTCTGCTTTGACGCCGACCAGGAACCTTCGGGACGATGCACGCCCTCACGTCCGTCAAACACCCAGTCGGGCAAGGGCGCTGAGGACAGCGCACGTCCGGCATCAATGTCTTCCTTGACCCACTGCGCAATCTGCTGCCAACCCGCTGCCTGCCAGAGCTCGAACGGCCCTTGTTGCCAGCCAAAGCCCCAGCGCAAGGCAAAGTCGATATCCCGCGCATCGTCGGCAATGCTATGCAAATGCACCGCAATGTAATGAAAGGCATCACGCAGGATCGCCCATAAAAATTTAGCTTGCGGATGCGTTGCGTCATGCAAGGCTTTGATGCGCTTGGCCGGGTCTTTTTCTTTGAGCATGCGAACGATCAGATCGTCTGCCTTCGCACCCGATGGCACATAGGTGTGATTCGCCGCATCCAGCCGCAAAATATCCTTGCCCATTTTTTTGTAAAAACCGGCACCGGATTTCTGCCCGAGATGACCATCATCCATCAGTCGCTGCAGCACGGCCGGTGTCTGATATAGAGGATGAAAGGGATCCTCCGGCAGCGCATCCTGCAACGTATGAATCACATGACCCAGCGTATCGAGACCCACCACATCGGCCGTGCGAAAAGTGCCGGACTTGGCGCGACCGAGCCGGGCACCGGTAAGGTCGTCGACAAGATCATAGGAAAGACCGAAGGTGTCGGCTTCTCGCATCGTCGCCAGCATGCCGAAAATACCGACGCGATTGGCAATGAAGTTGGGGGTATCAATGGCCCGCACCACGCCTTTGCCCAGGGTGGTGGTGAGAAAGGATTCCAGCTGATCGAGAATCTCCGGCTGCGTCGTCGGCGTAGGAATCAGCTCGGCCAGATGCATGTAGCGCGGCGGATTGAAAAAATGCACGCCACAAAAGCGATGCCGCAGTGATTCATCCAGCACCGACGACAAGGCAGTAATGGACAGACCCGAAGTATTACTCGCAAAAATTGCGTGCGCCGGAATATGAGCCGCAATTTTCTGATACAGCGCATGCTTCCAATCCATGCGCTCCGCGATCGCTTCGATCAGCAAATCAACGTCTGCCAGCCGATGCAGATCATCATCAAAATTGGCGACTTCAATCAGAGACACCTGATCCGTATCAGCCAGCGGCGCGGGGTTGATTTTTTTCAGGCTGTCGACAGCACGTTGCGCCAAAAAATTACGCGGCTGATCGGGCTTACCCGGCAGATCAAAGAGAATGACAGGCACACGGGCATTGATGCAGTGCGCGGCGATTTGCGCACCCATGACGCCGGCACCCAGGATTGCGACTTTTCGGATGGGCATGGTCAACATGGCGATCACTCAGAACAATTCGGCATCCATCGCCATCAGCGTAGCGGCACCCGAACGCGCCTGTCGTATCAGCATCGCGGTCTCGGGCAGCAGACGCGCGAAGTAAAACCGAGCGACACCGAGCTTGGCCTGATAAAAACCATCCCCACTCGATGATTTTTCCAGCGCAATCTTTGCCATGCGCGCAAAGAAATAAGCAAACACCAGATGACCTAGCACACGCAAATACGGCACGGCAGCCGCGCCGACTTCATCACGATTCTGAAATGCTTTCATGCCAATTTCCATCGTCAGTTTGGTGACCTTGTCACCGATATCGGCCAGCGGCGTGATGAATTCAGACATCGCTTCATCGGTACCGTTCTCATCAATGAAGGATTTG
>JAJTGC010000048.1:22878-36923 GCA_021298975.1 Oxalobacteraceae bacterium | reverse complement strand
CGCAAGGTCGGACTTTCCCCATCAGTGATCAGCAAAGTTCGCCACCGCAGACTGGCTGTCAGTGGAGAAATTCTGCTAAAAATTCATGAGGAAACGGAAATACCCATCAGAGAGCTGCGCAAAATGATGGGGGATACACGCCCTTATTTCAGCCCGGTCAAATTGCAGCTGCCGCCTATTTTGAACGGTTGAAAAAACTCGCCCTACCGAGGCCTCACACAACATCAACAAGCGCGGCACCCCAATCCACCATGGCAGGTAAGGTGCCGCGTAGAGAACTGCAGACCATGATGCGCTCGGCACGGCGTAAATCATCGAGTGTCAGTACCGCTTCACGCGCGTTCATGGTCGGATCATCTAAAACCAATCTGCGCATAATACCCGGCAAGACACCCTCCGACAGGGGGGGTGTCAGCCACTGAGCCTCGTGAAAAACAAAGAGATTACTGCGGCCGCCTTCGGTCACTTGCGATTTTTCATTCATAAACAACGTATCGAAAGCGCCATTTTTTTCTGCCGTCTGCCACGCAACATCATAGCGTCGCCGCAATGTCGTTTTATGGCGCAAAAAAACATCCTCCGACGGCATGGGCTGCCTCGCCAATAACAAACGCACAGGCGACGACAAGGCCTCGCTCATGGGCGCTACGCGAATATCTACCGTGCCATCGGCGTTCAGTAACAAACGCATTCGGTACAGCGCATCACTTGCAAGACCAGCACATACCGCACTGACTTGCGCGGCGATCTGCGCCGTATCGCAGGTAAAACCAAAATGTCGTGCCGAGGTGCTCAGGCGTTGCAGATGCAAATGCAAATGCCTTGCGCCAGAGGCTCGCTGCGCTTGCAAGGTCTCGATCAACGAAAAGGGTGAGGACAAGCCAGTGAGGAATCGTGCTTTCACAAGACATTCGGCATACTCGCTGTCCGCATCACTGTCATACACAATACCCGCACCGACGCGCATCACGCCTTGACGCGCATCGTTACCGGCGGGCGCCTCCAGCATCAGGGTGCGTATGGGTACCGACAACATGAAATCACCCAAAGCTTGACCGGACTTGGGCGGATCAAACCAGCCAATCGCACCGGTATACAGGCCGCGCGCTTCAGTCTCGAGTTCACGCAAAATCTGCATGGTGCGGCGCTTGGGTGCGCCAGTAATCGATCCGCAGGGATAAATCGCGCTGAAGATGTCTGACAGTGTCACATCGGCGCGGCAGTCAGCTTCTATGGTTGAGGTCATCTGCCATACATGGCCAAAGCGCTCTACTTCGAACAAGGCAGGCACTTTGACCGTGCCGGTCTGCGCGATACGACCGAGGTCATTGCGCAGCAAATCGACAATCATCAGATTCTCTGCGCGATTTTTCGTGCTGGCTGCGAGTGCCTTGGCACGATCAGTATCGCCATCATCGGCATCCGCTTCCAGCGTGCCTTTCATCGGCTTGGCGAGCAAGCGTCCTTGCGCATGACTGATGAAGAGTTCCGGTGATAACGACAATACCGACTGCCCATCCGGCAAGACTATCAATGCGCCGTAAGGTACCGGCTGCTGTCTGCGCAGTGCAGCATACAAGGCGACAGGATTGCCATGTACCGTGACGTGCAAGGGGAAAGTCAGATTCACCTGATAGGTATCACCCGCTTCGATATAGCGGTGAATCGCATCCATCGCAGACCGGAATTCAGACGCATCTTTGCCTGCGACGACCTGATCAACATAAAAATCTGCACCATGCGTTGCCGCCAACTGCTCTGCAATCCAGACGTCGACCGCATCACGCGACAAAAGCTGGCAATGTGCAAATATCAGCGCAGACGCCAAGACACTTGCCCCATCAGCTCTGGCGCTGATGTCGTGGATGGCAGCCCCTAACTCGTAACTGAACAAGCCCACGACCGCCTGACCAGCTATCAGCCTTTCCTGAATCACCGCGCAAAAAGAAGTCATGCTGTCCGCATCGATGCAATCAATTCGCTCAATGAGCCCGGTGTACAGGCGGGACTGCCTCAGATCTTCGGTGTGCGACGAATCGGCATCATCAAGCAGTACGAAACACGATTCGGACGATACGGAGGGTACGGTCACGTTTGATTCGGACCGAGGCGATCCGCCAGAAAATCCATTAAGACGCGCACACGATGAGGCACTTGCCGATTCCCCGGCAACATCGCATAAATCCCCAGTTCTGGTGTTTCAAAGTCCGTGAGGATCGTCATGACACGCTGCTCTTGAAGAAAAGGCTCCACAATAAAATCCGGCTGCAAGGCAATACCCAATCCCTGCGCGGCAGCCTCAGTGAGCGCTTGTCCGTTATTGGCCTGAATCCTCGAACGTACCGAAAAGCTCTGCACAACACCATCCACCAAGTAGCGCCAAATCTGAGGCGATCCGCTGGTCGTATACACCAGACACGCATGATGCATGAGCTCCGACGGGTGCTGGGGGCAACCAAAACGCTTCAAATAATCGGTCGAGGCGACCGTGCGCCCTTGCAGGCTGCCCAGCTTGCGCACCACCGCACTGTCACCGAGCTGACCGGTAATGCGGATGGCAAGATCCATACCTTCTTCAAACAAGTTCACACGCCGATCACTGTAATCCATTTCCAGACTGACTTCAGGATACGTGCGCGCAAATTCAAGCAAAGGCGGGACGATGCGCGTCAGACCAAAACTCAGGGGCAGGCTGATGCGAAGATGACCACGCAGGCGCTGACTTTCTTCGGCAATCCCGGTTTCGGCGGCTTCGACCAGATTCAGAATGACCCGGCATTTTTCGAGATAGGCGGCGCCGGCCGAGGTGAGCGTCAGTCGCCGGGTGCTGCGCGCCATGAGCTTGAGGCCCAGATGCTGCTCAAGGCCAGCAATCTGCCGGGTCACGACGGAGCGAGCCACGCCCATTTGCTGGGCAACGGCCGAAAAACTGTTCAATTCCGCCACCCGGACAAAGAGTTGCATGGCTTGCAAGCGATCCATTGTTGCGTCCTGCGCAATAAATAGTTGCTTATTGTCCCCTATTTCAATGCAATCAGTCAGGCTACAGTGGTGACCTCTCAAGGAGTACTGCCATGCATCGTCTGCCCACACTGTTCGTTCCCCATGGCGCGCCCACCTTCGCGCTGGACCCCGGTACGGCTGGCGCGGTCATGCAGCAGACTGCCGCCACCCTGCCCAAACTGCGGGCGATTGTGATCGTCAGTCCTCACTGGGATACCGAGATTGCCTCTGTTGGCAGCGCGACAACCCTGACCACGATTCATGATTTCCACGGCTTCCCGCATGCGCTCTACGAACTCACCTATCCCGCAACCGGCAGCACGGAAGCCTCGCACGAGGTCAGCGCGGCGATCGCCAGGGCGGGTCTGCCGGTGATTGAAGCACCTTCACAGGGGCTGGACCACGGCGCATGGATTCCGCTGCGCCTGATGTTCCCACAGGCAGAAGTACCGGTGATTCCGGTGTCCGTACAAAGTCATCTGGGCGTACAGGGTGCTTACGCGCTGGGCTGCGCACTGGCGCCGCTGGTGGATCAGGGTTTTCTGGTGATTGGGTCGGGTAATCTCACGCACAATCTCGGTGACTATCGCATCGCTCGTCAGAATGGAGGACGGGTGCCCGCCTACGTCCATGATTTTCCTGACTGGCTTGCCGAAAAAATCATGCAGCGCGATATCAGCGCACTATTGAACTACCGACAACAGGCGCCCGATGCTGTCCGTGCACACCCCAGCGATGAACACTTGCAGCCTCTGTATGTGGCGCTGGGCGCTGCTGGCAACGCGCCACGGGTTGAGCGTTTGCACACGGGCGTCAGCGATTACGTGCTGGCGATGGATGCCTATGCGTTTCATCCTTTACACTAAAGACCGTGCGTTACCTCTGAATGCATCTGTCGGCACACAGGAAAAGTTTGTTCAATCAAAAGAAAAAACCACGAATGGCAACGATTTCTATATGGATGCACAATACGCCGTCAGACGGCTCAATCCTCTCAAACCGCTCGCCTAATGAATAACGACGTCCTGGAAACACCATCGCGCTACGGCCTCACGGCGATTGTGCTGCACTGGTTGGTGGCAGCACTGATTGGTGCCGCATTCACGCTGGGCGTGGTGATGGTGGATATTCCGGGTCTGACACCGACCAAATTGCGCTATTTTTCCTGGCACAAATGGCTGGGTGTGACCGTACTTGCCGTTGTGGGGCTGCGCTTGTTATGGCGGTTGTGGCGTGGCGTACCACCCCCAGTGACTATGGCGCGCTGGCAGCAACGCGCATCGGCCATCGGGCACGCGCTGCTGTATGGGTTGATGTTTGCCGTACCGCTGGCGGGCTACTTTTACAGCTTGGCGGCAGGCGTACCCGTGGTCTACTTTGGTATTTGGCCACTGCCGGTACTGATGGAGGCTGATCCAGTATTGAAGCCGGTACTGAAGCAATTACACATTACTCTGGTATACAGCATGCTGGCAGTAATCATAGTACACATACTGGCAGCCTTGAAGCACCACTTCATCGACCGTGATGGCGTACTCAAGCGCATGCTGCCCTGACAAAGGAAAATCGTGAAAATTTCAAACCTCTTTAAAATCCTGATGCTGCTGGCGTTGGCATCAAGTGAAACTGCATGGGCCACCCCGCTGAAAATTGATGTGACCAAAAGCTCGGTATCGGCTGTGTTCAAACAGATCGGTGTCGCGGTAGAGTCCCGCTTCATGAAATTCGGCGCACAGATTGATTTTGATGCCGCCAGCCCGGATGCATCGAAAGCCAGCGTGGATATTGATGTCGGCAGTTTTGATCTCGGTGATCCGGATTACAACCGAGAGGTGCTGAAAAAAGAATGGTTCAATGCCGCCCAATTTCCAAAGGCGGGTTTCGTATCCACCAAAATTCGTGGCAACGGCCCGGGCAAGCTGGAGGTCAGCGGGAAACTGACCATCAAAGGCAAGACCACCGAGGTCAGTTTTCCAATGTCCGTCAAAAAAGAAGGGGCACTACAAGTGTTTGAAGGCAGTCTGCCCATCCGGCGGCTGACATTCAACATCGGAGACGGCGAGTGGAAGGACACCAGCGTCGTCGCCGACGAAGTCGTGATAAGGTTTCGTGTCTTTGCAAAGCCTTAGAACCTCTCTCGCAAGGCCGCCAGCGGCGTTGGCAGTACCTTGTCGTACCTGTGTGCTGCCTGCGGTACTGCTGCCTTGCCATCGACTTGACGAGACAGATTCTTGGTATGCATCTCGTCGAGTCGTTTGCGTGGTCGGACCCGCTTGCCGCTGATTTCACCCAACAAGCAATTTACAATTATTTATCAATTACCAAACAATAAAGAGGAATCTCCCATGAATTTCAAGACTTTGATTATTTCCACCATTCTGTCCATCGCTGCTTCGTCGGCGGCCGCACAGACCTACAACATCGACCCCGGCCATACCTATCCCAGCTTCGAAGCGGATCACCTCGGTATTTCATTCTGGCGCGGCAAATTTACCAAGACCACAGGCAAGGTCGTTTTGGATCGCGCTGCCAAGACAGGCAGTATCGAGATCGCGATTGACGCCAGCACCATCGATTTTGGTCACGCAAAAATGAATGATCATGCACGCGGCAAAGACATGTTCAACGTCGAAAAATATCCTTCGGTGACGTACAAGAGCACATCGCTGAAATTCGACGGTGACAAACTCGTGGGCGTAGAAGGCGAGATGACCATGATGGGCGTGACCAAGCCGATGGCGCTGAAGATCAATTCATTCAAGTGCATCATGCACCCGATGCTGAAAAAAGAAGTTTGCGGCGCAGATGCGTCGGGTATGTTCGATCGCAGCGATTTCGGTCTGACCTACGGTTTGCCGCGCTTCGCACCGGAAGTCAAACTGGCGATTCAGGTTGAGGGCGTCAAGGCCGACTAAGCTGGCTGATTCAAACAAAAAACGGCGCTTCGGGCGCCGTTTTTCATGCACGGTTCATGGATATGTCAATTGCCAAATAGCGTTAGGCAAGCACTTGCTTTATCGCTGAATATCCAAGCCACGTTCGAATCGCGATGACTCGCCTAGTGCAGCTGATCGCCGCGCGCAGTCCGCTGCCCGCTACTTTTCGCCTTGGCCGATACCATGCTGGATTCATACGATTGCATGCGTAGCGCCAAGTCCTGAAGATTCAAGCTGGATTGTCTGACCAAGGGAAAGAGTTGCTGCTCCTCGAGTTCCATGTGGGCTTGAATGACATCATTCAGTTGTTGCATCAGCTGGTCACAGGCTGATTCACCCGGCGAAAGACTCTGTATTTGCTCAATCAATTCATCTGCCGCGTGATGATCATCAAGGCAGCGCGTGATCATGGCAGCATCGAGCTTTTCTACCGCAGGATAAAAAACGGCCTCCTCAAGCCGTATATGCTGAAGCAAGGTCTCACAGATCTTGGGCCCCGCATATTGCTTCACCTTCTGATCCTGGGTGCTCAAGTAACGTTGAAGCAGCTGACGTACAAACTGATGATCATGAAGCAAGCCTTGGGTGGGATCATCCATGGGAAAGCTACCCTGACTGCGCGCGTCAATCTTGTTTTCTTCCATCATCATCTCCTTGAAAGGTCGAATCCCGCAGCAAGCTATCCAGCAAAGCTACTGCAACAGAAAATTCGACGCTCGGTCGGGCAGAAAATTCCTTGCCAAGCCCATTTGACATCGTAGTCACCGTTGCGACCCGCGGCTGGCAGGGCGAAGGCGCCCGTCTGACCCCAATTAATGCTCCCCGGCACGTTTTTCACCTACCGCCTAGAATAGGGCACCACGACAGCTGGATAGCGAGATGAACTTAGCAAAATTAAAAACTAAAACTTGCCTGAAGGCCTGTTTTTTCCTGGTGCTTTTTTATCAAGGTCTCGCTTTGGCAGAGATTCTTGATCTTGCCAGTGGCAAGGAGATATCGGAGCCCGTTCTCGCCGAGCGATTGCGCAGTGCCGATATCGTCCTGCTGGGCGAATTGCATGACAATCCCTTCCATCATCAGGCACGCGCTGGCTTCATTCCTCGTTTTGCCAATGGCAAAACCACCATCGTCGCTGAGCATTTGGCCACAGGTCGCCGCGTGACTTCCACGGGAAAGGCCGGCAGTGATCTGGAGGCGGCAGGCTTCAACAGCAACGGATGGGGCTGGCCGCTGCATCAACCTCTGTTTGAATCCGTGCTCGGCGGTGGATATGCCCTCATTGGCGGCAATCTGCCCGCCGGCTTTTCCAGAGAACTGGTGGCGCAGGGGCAGTCTGCGATGGCACTGCCCATGGCAAAGTCCTACGAGCAGTCACCTTTGTCAGATCCTGCGCGTGCCCAACTGGAGCAGGACTTGGTTGATGGTCATTGTGGCAAGCTGCCGGAAAAATACCTCGCACCCATGAAACTGGTACAGCGGGCAACCGATATTTCCATGGCCACGGCCTTGCTCGCGCATCGGCCGGCGGTACTGGTGGCGGGTAATGGCCATGTGCGGCGGGATTATGGTGTGCCTCAGATCCTGTTCGCGCTTGAACCATCACTCAAGATCAGCAGTATCGGTTTCTACGAAAACGGCACGGACCGCGCGGAACTGATAAAGTCCCTCGCCGGCCGCTACGATTTTGTCTGGCTGACCGACAAGGCACAGCGCGACGATCCCTGCGAAGACTTCAAACTACAATAATTTTTTCCGGGACTTGGTATGTTCAAATCATTTTTTCTCAGTCGACAGTGGGCATGGTGGGCCTGGCCTGGCGCAGCGTTGATTTTTCTCGGTACCTGGTATCAGGTGCAGATCGACGTGCAAATCAATGATTGGTTTGGCGGATTTTATGACGTCGTTCAGAAGGCTTTGGGCAAACCCGGCGAAGTCACAATTGAAGAGTTTTTTGGCTTTTTGCTGAGCTTCGGCAAACTCGCGGGTACCTATGTGCTGGTTGCTGTCTTTCTGGGATTTTTTACCAAGCACTGGGTTTTCCGCTGGCGCCATGCAATGAATGACTTTTATATGGCGCACTGGTCTTCCTTGCGTAATATTGAGGGTGCAAGTCAGCGGGTGCAAGAAGATACGAAGCGCTTTGCCTCCATCATGGAGTCGCTGGGTTCCAACATGATGGACTCGCTGATGACCCTGGTAGCTTTTCTTCCCATTTTATGGACGCTGTCAAAGAAAGTGTCCGAAGTACCCATGCTGGGGGCTGTGGATCACGCATTGGTCTATGTCGCCGTACTGTTCGCGTTATTTGGCACGGTGGTGCTTGCTCTGGTTGGCATCAAGCTGCCGGGACTCGAATATAACAACCAACGCGTGGAAGCGGCTTATCGCAAAGAGCTGGTACATGCGGAAGACGATCCTGCACGGGGTGCCGAGCCGGTCGTAAAAGACTTGTTTTCGCATGTGCGTACCAACTACTTCCGTTTGTTTTTTCACTACATGTACTTTGATGTGGCGAAATTTACTTATCTGCAGTTTGGTGTGTTGGTCCCATATATCGCGCTCGCTCCGACCGTGGTGGCAGGAACGATCACGCTCGGCGTGATGCAGCAGATTGTTCGCGCCTTCGGTCGGGTGGAAATGTCTTTCCAGTTTTTGGTCAGAAGCTGGAGCACGATCGTCGAGCTGATTTCAGTTTACAAACGATTGCGCGCTTTTGAAGCGACCATCGGCACCTCCCAGGCTGGATCGGCTGCGGCTGACGGAAAAATTTGAGGAAACGCTGAATAAATCTTCATAGCACCGCCGCTATTGGCGGCGTAGTTATTTCGTTCGTTTTCTGCGAGGTAATCGATGCTTTCCTTCCCGAACCGAGCCGTGCTCATGTCGCTCATACTGCCACTCACGGTCTGGGTAATGCCGCCGTTTGCACAGGCGGTGGATTCAGCGCGGGTGCCCGTACAAAAACAGACCAAAGCCGGTCTCTATGTCGATGCACGTGAAGCCTATGAGCTCAAGCGAGAACTGGGCGAGAAGGCCTTGTTTGTCGATGTCCGTACTCGTGCCGAAATTTCTTATCTGGGCATGCCTTCCGTCGCCGATGCCCACATTCCTGCCTTCGAGCACCCGCCGAACGCCGCCTGGGATGACAAGAGCGGCCGTTTCAAGATGGAGCCCAATGCCGACTTCGAGCCCGCACTGGCCCGTCGTCTTGCAGCGCGTCAGCTAGGCAAAAGTGACGTGGTGATTCTGATCTGTCGCTCAGGTGATCGCACCTCACGTGCTGCAAATTTTCTAACCGAGCAAGGCTACAGCAAGGTTTACTCGGTCATTGACGGTTTTGAAGGCGACGCCGTCGCCGAAGGCCCGCAAACTGGGCAGCGGGTACTGAACGGCTGGAAGAATGCCGGTTTGCCCTGGACCTATAAGCTCGATAAAAACAAGATGTATCTTCCGGGGTATTGAACGATTTTCGAATCGCGTGACATCTTCCCCACACCATCCTAAGGTGCACGACAGAGGTGAGCCATGATTGCCTTGCTTGAGGCCAAGCGAGCCGGCTTGTTTGCGCGGATTCACTGGCTACCCAATATCATCGCAGGTCTCATCGTGGGTATCGTGGCCTTGCCACTGGCGATGGCGTTTGCCATTGCTTCCGGTGCGCGACCCGAGCAAGGTATCTACACCGCAATCATCGGCGGTGGACTGATCACGCTGCTAGGCGGCAGCCGGGTGCAGATTGCCGGACCAACCGGCGCCTTCATTGCCATCCTGCTGGGCATTACTGCGCGTTTTGGTATCGCTGGTTTACAAGTCGCAACACTGATGGCGGGCGTGATGCTGCTGTTGATGGGTGTAGCGCGCATGGGTAGTGTGATTCGTTTTATTCCGATGCCGGTAATCGTGGGCTTTACAGCGGGTATTGGTGTGATCATTTTTATCGGGCAATGGCCCGATTTTTTGGGTTTGCCTAAACCTGAAGGCGAACACTTTCACGAGAAGCTCTGGTATTTACTGCAATCGCTGCCTGATATTCATGGGCCCACGCTGCTGCTCTCTGTTGCAGGTCTTTTGCTGGTATTACTTTCGCCCCGGGTGAAAGTGCTGTCGCGTATACCTGGCCCATTGATCGCCATGGTGTTAATCACTGTGCTGCAGGCCGTCTATCCATTATCAGGCGTGGCCACCATTGGCAGCGCCTTCGGCGGCATACCCACAGGTTTGCCCTCATTTGCGTTGCCGGCGATGACGCTATCGCAAATCATCCTGTTGATAGGTCCCGCATTCACGATCGCAATGCTGGGTGCGATCGAAGCACTGTTGTCGGCAGTGGTGGCCGATGGCATGGCCGGCACACGCCATGATTCGAATCAGGAGCTTATCGGTCAGGGTATCGCAAATATTGTCGTACCGCTGTTGGGCGGGTTTGCAGCAACCGGTGCGATTGCGCGTACGGCGACCAATATACGTAATGGCGGCAATAGTCCGCTGGCGGGTATTACGCATGCTCTGGTGCTGGTAGCGGTCTTGCTGTTTCTTGCACCTCTCGCCTCTGGCATACCGTTGGCGGTGCTGGCGGCTATTTTGTTTGTGGTTGCATGGAATATGAGCGAGCTGCCGCGCTGTATGCAGATCCTAAAAACGGCGCCCACGGCCGACCGGCTGATTCTGGTGATCACCTTTTTGCTGACGGTTTTTGCTGATCTCGTGGTGGCGGTGAATGTCGGTGTCATTCTCGCGATATTGCATTTCTTGCGCAGGATGTCGGATTCAGTCGAAACGCAGCAGGCCGACCCGCAGGCCCTCGCGCGCGAGCTTGCTCAGCACGGCATCACACATCTGCCTGATGGCGTGATGGTGTTTGATATTGCAGGTCCGATGTTTTTCGGGGCCGTTGATAACTTCGAGCATGCGCTGGCGAGCACCCACACGGACCCCAAGGTCGTCGTGATTCGACTGCGCCAAGTACCTTTTATGGATATGACGGGTATACAGGCCCTGCAGGATACGTCCCGCAAGCTTCGCAAGCGCAGCGTGCAGGTAATTTTTTGCGAAGCGAATGAACGCGTTCTGGGCAAGCTTGAACGAGCCGGCGTAATTGGCGAACACGGCATGCCTCACGAAAGTCACTTGTCAACGGCTTTACTTCTGGCAGCTGGCGATTCCAACCTCATCAAGGACTCATCAATAGAACACTGCAAACGCCCGTGACCTGAGAGGCTTTACAGATCCATAGCAGCACAGGAAGCGTGGCGGCAGTAGCACTTATAGCCACTCGACATGGTTTGGCAACTCATTTGCGCCCGATCCAGTGACGGGAAAATGCTGCCGCATCAACTGGCCTGCGGTATCTATGGCCGTCAGGCAGCCTGCCTCGAACTTCCCGGCAGCGAGCGCCTGACGCAGAGCGTCAAGCACATCAGGCCAGGCACCACTGATTTCCTTTTTGCACAGGCCTCGGTCTGCAACAATTTCCACCGCGCGGTCAGCGAGCAGAAGATAAATGAGCAAGCCACTGTTGTGCTCGGTGTCCCATACGCGCTGCCGAGAAAATACCTCGATCGCTCGCTCATGCGCCGATAAACCGCACCATAATTGCCACGGGGTGAGCGAGGCTTCGATCACAAGGCAGATTTCCCCGGCATGTCCGGTCTCGGCTCGCATGATCGCGTCTGCAAGAATGGCACGTGTGTGTTGAGGAAAAATACGGGGTGCCTGCCAATAAACACTCCACAGGTGGCGAAAAAAACGCTTGATCATGGTTACCATTTCCCCGATGCCCCACCACCACCAAATCCACCGCCGCCGCCCCGGAAGTCGCCCCATCCATGGTGACGCAGGCCGTCAAAATCACCAGAAGGATTAAAACCGCCCTGCCGCCGGCCGGCCTGCCATCCACTACCCATCCGTCCACCAGCGAGCGTAATCACGAGCCCCATCACGGCGGAAAAAAAAGCCAGCAACCCGATACCCGACAGCAGCCACACGCCCAACCCAAGCAGCCCACTGGCGGCCAGCGCGCCTTTGACCCGACCGAGCAATGCACGCATCAAACCACCCACCACCAACGCCGCAAAAAAAATCAGGGGAAGCAGACCGGCTCCGCTGACCTGCCAGTCCTCCTTGCCTGCTGGCTCCGGCAGAGGCTCACCTGCGACCACGCGCATCATTGCATCAATACCGGCACTGATGCCGCCGTAAAAATCATTGCGCTGAAATGCCGGCACGATCACCTCATCAATAATGCGCTTTGATACGGCATCATTCAGCGCACCTTCCAGACCATAACCAACTTCAATCCGCAGCTTTCGCTCGTTTTTTGCGATGACCAGAATTGCACCGTCATCGATTTTTTTTCGGCCTAATTGCCACTGCTCTGCCACCCGCATCGAAAATTGTTCGATGGGCTCGGCACCTGTTGCAGGTACGATCAGCACGGTCATCTGCGTTCCCTTTTCTTGCTCAAATGCTTGCAGCCGCTGCTCAAGTGTTTGTTGCTGACTCGAGTCGAGGGTAGCGGTCAAATCGACAATTCGACCAGTCAGATCCGGTACCTTGATCGGCGTTTGTGCCCGAGCAAAAAGTGCGCAAAGAATCAGGCCGAAAAACAGGCTAAAACACAGATTTTTTTCAGCGTACGGGCGCATTACCAAACTCCACTGCGGGTGGGCGAGCGATTTCTTTTTCATTGTCAACCGAGAAATTTGGTTTGACTTGCATGCCAAAGAGCATTGCGGTCAGATTGGTCGGGAAAGACCGGACGATGACGTTGTAGTCCTGCACCGATCGGATGTAACGCTGACGCGCGACGGTGATACGGTTTTCTGTGCCTTCGAGCTGCGCTTGCAGATCACGAAATCCGGCATCGGCTTTGAGCTGCGGATAATTTTCACTCACCGCCAAAAGACGCGAGAGCGCACTGCTCAGTTGTCCCTGTGCCGCTTGAAATCTGGCAAAGGCCGCAGGATCATTCAAAACATCCGGTGTTACTTGCATGCTCCCTACCCGAGATCTGGCGTCAGCGACTTGTGTCAATACCTGCTGCTCATGCGCTGCGTAGGCCTTCACCGTTTTCACGAGATTGGGTACCAGATCAGCACGGCGCTGGTACTGGTTGATCACTTCGGACCAGGCAGCTTTGATCTGCTCGTCGCCGGATTGCAACGTGTTGTAGCCACAGCCCTGAAGCGTCATGAGCAGCAGACCGATCAGGCAATAAAATATTTTTCGCATAAAAAATTTCCCGAACAGATTAACGAGGTGATCCGACCAACAGTGTGACAAAACAATGCGCCAACCAGTTGGCTATGCCTGCCGGCATTTGATTTGGAACAAACCAAGCTACGCGACGTACTCGTAGGCTGATGAAAAAATTTACGTTCTCTGTCATTCGCTGAATCCATCCCACACGGATCTCCTATTGGTCACCTGCCTGGACGGACATCGCTGGCACTTCCGGACGGTTGGCAAGCTTGCGCTGGGGGCGATCTTGATGTGGGTATTGAGCAGCAAGCTTGCTCTGGCGCAAACACAACGCTTCACTGTTGACATTCTGGGAGCAGGCGAATTGACACCCTTGCTGCAAGCCCATTTGCCGATCGTCCGTGCCGCGCAGGATCCTGAAATCAACGAAGACGAATGGCAAGGTCTGGTACGGCGCAGCCCGCAACAAATTCAGGCATTGCTATCGACTGAAGGCTATTTTTCAGCGCAAGTCCGTTCTGAAGAAACCATCAATCAACGCGCTTATCTCGTACGTTTTCATGTCAATCCCGGCAAGCCCGTCCTGGTAACGGATATCGCGCTTGAATTGACCGGTGCTATCGAAGCCATGAGTCGTGATGAATCAGGCCACCTGCAGACATTGCGGCGTCAATGGTCATTGCAACCGGGTGAGCGATTTACCCAGTCAGCATGGGACAAGGCCAAAACAACGCTCCTCAATCAATTACTGCAAAGAAATTTCCCGGCTGCGCGGATTATCGACAGCCATGCCACGATCGACCCACCAACCCATAGCGCCCGATTGCGGTTGATGATCGACTCCGGCCCCGCATTTACCTTGGGGGATCTCGATATTCATGGCTTGTCGCGCTACTCGCCCGCACT
>JAJTGC010000048.1:17024-22854 GCA_021298975.1 Oxalobacteraceae bacterium | reverse complement strand
CATCCTTCGAAACAACTGAGCGTCGGTATGGGTGCGTCTACGGATGTTGGTGCGCGATTGCAATTGAAATGGCTGAATCGTCATTTTCTCGGTGAAGACTGGCGGCTGGAATCTCTCGTGCGCGCTGACCGACTGAATCAGTTGGCACAGTCCGAGCTGTATTTCCAGCCACTTCCTGAGGATTGGCTTTTCGGAAAAATACAGGGATGGATACCGAGCGTTGCGCTTGCGCTGGAACGCACCACACTGACCGGCGCCGAAACAGAAAAAATTCGTCATAGCGTGCGCCTTTCCACCCCTTCGCGCACCAATGAACGGGTGCTCTCGGTATCCTTATTGGCAGACAGACGAACGATTCCAGGTATCGCGGCACTGTCCCGAGAGGCGCTGATCGCTGGCTATGCCTGGACGCGCCGACAATTCGATCAGGCGCTCGCACCAAGCCGCGGCTATTCCGCCGGCATCGACTTGTCTGCGGGCGTGGGGGGTTCACTTCATCAAGACCGCATGGCGCGTGTCTTGCTCAGCGGCGTATGGCTACGACCTCTGCATTCGCGCTGGACTGCGGTCGTCCGATTACAGGCTGGACAAATCCGTGGCGCACGCGAAGACAGCATTCCCGAAGATTTGCTGTTTCGTACAGGCGGTGATCAGACGGTGCGCGGCTATGGCTTTGGCACGCTGGGTGTGCCGCGTCACAATGCCATCGTTGGCGGCAACGTCATGGCGCTGATCAGCGCAGAAATGGTGGCTCGAATCACCCCTGCATGGGGTGCCGCCTTGTTCTACGATGCGGGGGATGCTGCGTTGTCCTGGCAAAACTTCCGATGGCGGCGCGGTGTAGGTGTGGGTGCACGCTGGCGCAGTCCGATTGGCGCGCTCAATATTGATCTGGCCCGCGGCCTTGATCAGGGCGAAACGCGGCTGCATTTTTCAGTCGGCTATGGTTTCTGAAGCTGCCAAGACTGAGGGTATCGGAGTCAGACCAATCACAGTCTGGCGTGGCCTGCCCTTGCTGGGCTTGATTTTTCTGTTGATGGGAATGGCACTCATTGCCTGGCTTGCAGGCACCCGCCATGGTGCGCAAACTGCTTTCCAACTGCTGAGTCTGGTCACCGCAGGACAGATACAGGCAACTGACTTTCGTGGCAGCTTCCTGCATCAGCTGCAGATCGGCCAGCTGACAATAACAACCCCCGAGGGAAACCTCACAATCCGTGATCTACGGTTGGACTGGCAACCCTTGGCACTGACTCATCGCTTGTTACACATCGATAGATTACATATAGCGCAGCTGACCATAACAGCATCCAAGCCAAGCATCACGCCGCCGCACCGTCTGCCTGCATCACTGCAGCTGCCCATTGACGTCCTGCTTGATCGATGTGAGATCGACAGACTCAGCCTGCGACAAGACAATCAAGCACAGGCAGCCGTTGAAGCAATCGTGCTCAGCTGGCAATTTGAAAAAACAGCCCATGCGCTGCGACTGCAGTCAGCCCACCTGATTCAGATCGGCAGCATCCACACCGACAGTGATCTGAAAGCACACTTTCATCTTCAGGCATCCAGCCCCTTCATGATTCAGAGCGACATCCAACTGCAGGGCATGCAACATGGTCGGCCTCTGGAAGCCAAAGGCCATGTCAGTGGTGCTCTGAAGGATATGGCAGTTGAGATTGCGCTACGCTTGGATCAGCCGCCGATGCAGACCCAAGTCTCGGTACAAGCGCAGCTACAACCCTTTGCCGAACAACGCCTCAGCGCAGTTGAATTAAAAGCAGAACAGCTGAATCTCTCCCACATCAAGCCGAATTGGCCAACAACACAGATGGCCGTGTCCGTGACGCTCGATCCAAAGACGACAGGCACATTTTCAATCCGCAATACGCTGGCGGGCACTTGGGATCGGTCACTTCTGCCAGTAAAAGACGCCTCTGGGCGCTGGTACTTGCAAGATGACAGCCTGATAGTTGAGGATGTGCATATCAACCGCGACCATCTTGCAGGCAGCATGAGAAGACAGCAGGGTCAGTGGCAAATATATTTGCAGGCAAAACAGCTGAATTTAAAAAATATCGACAGCCGGCTGCGCAGCACGCGGCTCAATGGCAATGTACATCTGATTCAAGAGGCCGATCACGCTCAGCTACATATCGCCTTGTCCGAACCATGGCGATCAAAATCATTGCAGATTCATGCTGACGCCTTGGTAAAAAAATCGCTGCTGACCATTCGCTCGGCTCAACTCTCGCTGGGCGACGCCATTGCTGACATCTCTGGCGATGTGCAGTTAGCAGGAATTCAAAAATTTGACATTCGTGGCGATGTGAAACATCTGACACTGACCGAACTGGGACACTTTACCTATCTGCCGGATATCGCACTGACCGGTCGTTTTGATCTGAAAGGACAGCGACACCCGGATCTGCGACTGGCATTGAATTTCTCTGTCAGTGATAGCCGAGTCGGTCGGCATACAGTGAATGGCGTGGGGAAGCTGCGGTTGGATGAAAAATTTCTCAGGATCTCGGACTTGGAGTTACGTGCAGGTGACAATCTGCTGCAGGCCAATGGCGAACTGGGCGAACATCGCGGCGACCTGAATTTTCTGCTGAAGGCACCGCACCTGTCTCAACTCGGATCGTCATTCGCTGGACAGTTGACGATGCGCGGCAACATCCGTGGCAACTGGCAGCAGCCAAGATTCATTGCCAACTGGCAGGGTCACGACTTGCGCTTGCCGGGGGGATGGTCAGTGCGCGATACGCAAGGTCAGCTTCAAGCAGGCGGAACCCTCAGTTCGCTGCTGTCGTTACACGCAGAATTTCAGGAGGCCACCGTGTCGGGCACATTGCTGCCATCAGCGTACATCCATCTTGATGGACAGCCTGAACAACATACGATCTCGGTACGACTCACTCACGCGAAGACCCGGTTGCACTTGTCCGCAACCGGAGGCATAGACACAATAAGTACCAACGCGACATGGCGTGGAGAACTGCAGCAAGCGACGATAGAAGGCAAGATCAACGCCACGTTGACGCAAAGTGCTGCCATCGCATGGTCAGAAAATTATCTGCAAATCGATCATCTGCATTTGTCGAGTGATCTCGGACGCCTCGTGATTGAATATTTTCGTCGCGACAATCAGTCTATTGCCAGCCGTGGGTATATGACGCAATTACATATGGGACGTCTTGCTACCGTAGCGAGATTTGCGCCAATAACGCACAGCGATTTGCAACTGGCGGGCGAATGGAATCTGTCGTTACCGCAGCAAGGTCAATTCCAGCCGCAAGGTCTGGTCACGCTGCGGCGCACACAGGGTGACCTGCGCTTTTCCGATGCGCAATCCACGGCACTGCAGCTGCAGCGACTCGATGCCAACATGGCGCTGCACGACGGCCACTTGTCGCTCCAATTCGAGGCACAAGGTGAGCGATTAGGTCATCTCAGCTTCGTCGGGGGTACACGGCTCAGGAAAACAGATTACTTTCCCCAGCCCACAGCACCCATCGATGGCACACTGAAAATAAATTTGCCCGGCCTGAATTATCTGGGTCCCCTGCTCTCGCCCAGCCTTATCACCGCAGGACGAATGTCTGCTCAGATCTCGGTTTCGGGAAATTGGTACTCACCTTTACTGGCCGGCGTGATCTCAGGAGAGCAATTACATCTGCAATCACTGGATCAAGATCTGACCTTGACCAACGGCCTGCTGCAAGCTGACTTCCGCGGTGACCAGCTGCAAGTACATCAACTGAGTTTTGCAGGCGGTCGGGACCACCCGGGTCGGATTGTCGCGCGTGGTCTCATCCGCTTGGCCAAGCACCGCCTCGCATCCGATCTGACCTGGCAAGCGACCCGATTTTCTCTATTCAATCGAAGCGACCGACAATTGATCCTGACGGGTGGCGGGCAAATAAACACCTTTGATCACCCTGCTCGGCTGTCAGGCGAACTGGTCATCGATGAGGGGTTCATTGATCTGGGTCGTGAAGAAACACCGCAGTTATCCGATGATGTGGACATCATCGGCAAACCGCCACCCAATACGCCAACGCTGCGCATGGCAGTGGATCTTGGAATCGGGCTGGGCGAAAAATTATCGGTACGTGGCCGGGGTATTGACGCACGCCTGAGTGGCGCTTTGAGAATAAAAAGCAAACCGGGTGAAGCGCTTTCAGCATATGGTCTGATGCAGGTCACACGAGGTACCTACACTGCTTACGGCCGGGAACTCGCGATCGAAAGAGGCCTGCTGCGATTCGATGGCCCGCCAGGCAATCCGGCGCTGGATATACGCGCACTGCGGCGGGGAACGGCGGTTGCGCCCGGTGTGATGATCACGGGTACGGTGCTTGCCCCGCGCATTCGTCTGGTATCTGAACCACAAGTGCCGGATGCCGAAAAAATTTCCTGGCTGGTGCTGGGACAAGGTCTCTCAGGAACAAGCGATCAACAAGCCGGTGTTCTGCAGGACGCTGCGGCATCATTGCTGACACAAAGCGCTGCCGCCGGCATTCAATCACAAATTGCAGGCGCGCTGGGACTCGACAGCATCACGCTGTCGCGACGCGCAGACAATGTGCAGCAACGCATCATCACACTCGGCAAGCGCGTGTCTTCCCGGCTCTACGTGAGCTATCAGCAAGGCCTGCAGGCAGCAGGTGCTGTCGTTTTATTACGCTACACCCTGTCGAACAGAATGACCGTAGAAGCCGAAACAGGAACGCGCAGTGTTTTCTCACTGTTCTACAACTTCAGCTTTGATTGATGCTCATTACAGGTACTCGCATGAACCTGTGGCCAAACCACCTGCCTAATTCATGGTCGGCTGCTGATATGGGTCTTTTTTTGGAGCGATAACATGAATTTCATCATCTGGATTGTGATCGGTGGTATTTTGGGCTGGATTGCAAGCATGATCATGCGAACCAATGCGCAGCAGGGTTTGCTGCTCAATGTGGCAGTGGGTATTGTTGGTGCGTTGCTGGGCGGATGGTTGTTGGCACCTTTGTTTGGCACAGGAACGATTAATCAAAATGATTTCAGTGTCGGATCGCTGATTGTCTCACTCCTGGGTTCCGTGATTTTGCTGGCCATCGTGAATCTGTTCCGACGAGGCAAACCCCGGTAGGCCTCTACCGGCATTGACTGCTTCATGAATCCGGTAGCGTCATCGCTGCCGGATTTACGCAGCGCTGGAAATCTTCTTCGGTAATAGCTTCCAGCGTCTGTGCAGCTTCTCGCAAGCTGATGTTTTTTGTAAAGGCATGGCGGGCAATACGAGCCGCTTTGTCATAACCGATGTAAGGTACCAGTGCTGTTACGAGCATCAGCGAGTCATTGAGCTGTTGTTTGATTCGGTCTTCATTGACGGTCAGATCACGTACGGCATAGGCCTCGAAACTGCGCATGCCGTCGGTGAGCAAGCGCAGGCTCTGCAAATGGGCATGGGCAATCAAAGGCTTTCCGACATGCAGCTCAAAATTACCCAAGCCTGTGGAAGCCGTGATCGCCACGTCATTGGCAAAAACCTGATAGCACGCCATCATCAGCGCTTCGGATTGCGTGGGATTGATTTTACCGGGCATGATAGAGCTGCCCGGTTCATTTTCGGGTAATTGAATTTCAGCCAGACCACAGCGAGGACCTGAGGCAAGCCAGCGCAGATCATTGGCAATTTTCAGTAAAGCACAGGCGAGCGTTTTCAATGCCGCATGTGAAGCATAAAGTGCCTCATGCGAAGCCAGCGCTGCGAACTTGTTGGCGGCACTTGTAAATGTCAGCCCATCCGACTCGGATAACAGGGCGGCAACGCGTG
>JAJTGC010000048.1:0-16977 GCA_021298975.1 Oxalobacteraceae bacterium | reverse complement strand
CTGCGCAACTGACGCAGTGCTGGCAGTAATTGGTGCATCATCGCCAGTGCGATCGCGACATGCATGGCGGTTGGGAACACATCATTGGATGACTGTCCCATGTTGACATCATCGTTGGGATGCAGCAAACGGTCTTTGCCAAGACCACCGCCCATGAAGACCGAGCCACGATTGGCCAGCACTTCATTCATGTTCATATTTGTCTGCGTGCCGCTACCGGTTTGCCAGACAGACAAAGGAAATTCCGAAAACCATTGCCCCGCGATGATTTCATCCGCCGCATCAGAAATCGCAGATGCTTTTGGTGTGGACAGTTTTCCAAGATCCCGATTGACGATGGCACAAGCCCGTTTAACTTGTGCAAGCGCGATGATCAGCGCTTCGGGCATACGCTCGTTCGAAATGGAAAAATAGTGAAGAGAGCGCTGTGTCTGAGCTCCCCACCAATGGGCTGCGTCTACCTCGATCGCACCAAAGCTGTCCCATTCGGTACGCGTATTACCTTTGGATAGCTCTGATGCAGAGGCAGTCAAACCGGCATCCTTGTGAAAAATTCTTGCTTAGGGATGGAGCTGTACTCGAATGCGCAAGGCACTGGGAACTGCCTGCCCTTCCCATTGACCGGGCATGAAACGCATGACCTGAAAATGCTGCCGGAGTTCCTGAACCATCGAAGCGCTCAATGTGGGTAAAGATTCCAGCAGCACCTGATCCACATCGCCATAGGCATTAATTAACAAAAGCAAATTGACGAATTGCGGCTCCGCGCCCTGCAAGGATGCAGGTAGTTCAGGATGAATATCTACCAGAACGATGGGGCGCTGCGTGAGCATCGAGGCCGGCAGGTAGCCGCCCCCCGGTACATCATCGTAGTGAGAGACGAATGAGTCATGCGACTCACCACGAGGTGGCGGATCGTTTGCTTCTTTTATTGGGATGACCGAGTCGATCGGCGCGCGGAGCACCTTGGTAGGCGGGTAATCACTAGGTCTATTCAAGAGAAGCACTGCAACGGTGGCAGGATCACCGCCGTCACCGTGCAAGCCAACAAAAGAATATCTCCCCACCATCAATGACCGAAATATCAGCACACTGATCGTCATCGACACCAGCAGCGCTCCGAGGCGCTCTACTGTTCGTCGAGTTCCTGCCATGAGACACGCCGGGCAGTTGGTGTGCTGCTGCCAGGAGCAGCGCTACTGATGACGTTGATACGACCAGCGTCATCCGTGATCAGGGACATCGTACGCTCGCCCACTTTGATGGTTCGAGCACCTGCAGCCAGGGAAGAACTGAAGACACGCGTCCCGGCAATGGCGCGGGTAGTCAGCGGTACATACAGACCATTCTGATAGTTGAGCGTGTAAATCCAGCTTTGGGCAGTGGGACGACAGATTTTGTCATCCGGCACATTCGTCACGACACGTACCACACCCAGCTGCTGATCAGGATCGAGAGTCACTCGCTCACCCGGCGAATCCGATTGATCAAAGTCGAGAAACCAGCCCGCTTGCGTGGTCCAGTCCACCGGACCACCCGTGACGCTGCGCTCACCCGCTTGACCCGCCACGATACTGCGCGACGCCAGCAAACCGCCGTTGCGCACATCACCGAAGCCCTCCTCGGTCAGCGTGTCTTTGATCGTGTAGAGCGATTGAATATCCTGGTTAGTCAGGTCGGATACATGCAGCAGTCGACCCGTGCCGACCGTAATCACGGGCACATTCACATTACCCGAACGAATCTGCGATAACTCCACGCGAGTGGTGACGGGCTGCGTCTTCGTATTGCGTATAAATTGGGCAAGCCTGACCGCCTCCTTGCCCTGGGGTGGAAGCAGATCGTCCACATCAAAACGCCAAAGATTACCCAGCAGATCCGCGCCATAAAAACGTAAGGCAGTATTGTCGAGCGCGTTAGCTACCCATGCATTCAGATGCGCGAGGCCGCTGGGGTTGTCGGTAGTGCCTGCACCCGTACTGACGGTATCGAGCAGTGTGCCGCTGAAAGCGTCGAGTACATACAATCTTCCTTGCCCGTCACCCGGATTGATATTGTTATAGCCAGAGGCGAATACAACGACCCAGGTGCCGTCACGTCGCTTGGTGACAATCGGTTTTCCCATCGCATAACCCAGATTGTCATTACTGAATTCCCACAAAAATTTGGGATTGAGCGGATCCGTAATATCGAGTGCGAAATACGATCTCCCCGCAGCGCCCAAGCCATTAACCAGAATCGTCCGCCACTGCTGGGCCGTACAGCGGGTTTGCGGTTCTGTCGGGCAGATATCGGCTGCTACCGGAGCACCATCAAGAAGATAGGTAAAGTTTTTATCGAAATTCAGGTCGCTACTGCGCCATATATTGGGCAGCACGGCAGGCGGTATGAATGCCCAGACTTCCTCGCCACTTTGGGCATTGAAGGCATGCAACATGCCATCGTTCGCAGCCAGATACACCATGGGCTGACGATTGAATGCCTCAACATCCCGGAATGCGCCATAGTTCTCGTCAGCATAGCGAAACGTGGGACGACCTACATAGAGAGGGGGCGCATTGATCGGCGCGCCGAGAATATGTTCACGCCGCCGGAACAGTTTATTTGTGTTGTCCGGATGATTTTCGAACTCACTTTGCCCGCGAAGATAATTGACAACTCGCTCACCTGCAAGAAGCAGCTTCTCATCGGCTGATAATGAAACGCACTGCGAGAGTCGTCCAGGAGAATGACAAAGACCGGTGAAATATCCTTGCTGAACGGTATCGAGATTACGCCACCCGAAAGGCTTGAGATCGCCTGACGAGAATGAATCGCGTACGAAAATTTTTCGCGTATCCGAGGATTTTCCAACCCGCCTGTCAAGAAGTCGAGCAGCCGACCAGTCAGGTACTGTACTTATGCTACCGTCACTCAAGCTGATCCTGTGCGCTTCCAGTTCACCATCCCAATAAATGCTGCGGTAGGAGGAGGCAAACAAAAGATTATCTCCCTCTGCCGGCTCCTGACTGCTGGTGGCAGCCGCAGCCGCGGCACCGGTAGCAGCACGTATCTCAGCGATGGTCGATGACAATGCGCGCGCCAGAGATTGGGGATTGACCGCATTGAAATAACGACCGCCGCCATTGACTGCTGCATGCCAAAGGTCATCAATGCGCTCGGAACCGTTGAAAAAAATAGGGTCAGGCCAACTCAATGCGCCATCAATTATTTTTCGAAAATCACCTGCGTCGGCGGTCAGATAATTTTCCTGATACCGAAGCGTACCACTGGCGCCAAGTCCCAATGTGTGGGTGATCATGTGCTGATGCGTGGGTCCCGAGTCACCAGGACCCGAGGGCACATTATTCGTGCAGACCTCGGGACTGCTGCCGCAATTTCCCAGGTCGGGGGACCGTAGATCAGTCCGGTAGTAGTAAGACGCCACATCAGCCAGCGTGTCCACCGTGCGTCCCTGACGACCGATCTCCTGAAAATCGCCCACTTCGATCTTGAAAAAACCGAGGACTGTCAGTACGGGTCTCGCTAGCGTGGCGCCATCCGGCGCGATGATCAGTATTTTATTGTCCTGTGATACAGCTCTGAACCCATTCTGATTGATCGCCCGAGCCACCTGAAAGGCCATGAGAATGGCATCACTATCGGCATCATCACTATGCTGGACACCGGCCGCAGCACCGATCAGTGACGTCCCCGCAACCTCCATGGTGTAGATACCCGTGGTGTCGTTTTTCGTCGCTGGCTGCGGTATCACCGTCAGTGTTGCGACGCGTAGTGTTTTTCCGTTTTTATCACCATCATACCGAGGCGGTGGCAAGTCATTATCCTGGTCGCCGACATTTGTCAAACCATCGATTTTCTTCGGACCATAGCTGCTCGTCTCCGATGCAGTATTCCAGTAACCATCGGTGGAAAGAATGGTGAAATTCTGCTGACAGGAATAGCGGACTGGATCATCAGCGCCGGTCAGGAGCTTTCCGGCATAAAGCCTTCCTGCCTTCGATAAAGCGGCACGCAATGGTGTGCTGGCAACAGGATCAATAGCGTACAGCTTGCTATAAAATCCCACACGATACTGATCGCCCATGTCGCGAAAAGCGAGGCCAATCGCAGTCTTCATCGTCAGAATACGTGTCCGGTGATAACTGAACCAATTGGCAAAATTCTGTTGCTCATCGGAGCCATCGGGACCTGAAATGCTGCTGACCATGATTTTGGTCCAGTTGCGGGAGCCTCTGGCGCTCAGGTCATACAGGATGTCCTTGCAGTGATCGTCGACCGAGTTATCGCCCAGATTGCTGCGTTTATTACCGGTATAGATGAAATAATGGGCGGCTTCAGCGCGGTTAGGGAAAGGTGTGTTGGGATCAAAGACACAACTGAAGCCGGACGGGACTATACAATCACTACGATACCGGACGCTTTCTGTATTCGCCGGCAATGCCGGAACGGTTAACGGCGTTCGCCATGGCATAAATTCAGACGATAAATTCACCGTGACACTGTCTGGGTTGAAACCGTTATAAAGCGCTTGCGTGAATGGCTGCTGAGGAAAATTAGTGCCATTATGCTTGACTGGTACTGGATAAATAATCGATGGATCATAGTAGCTCTTGTTGCACAGGCTGCTACGATATCCAATCGTGTTCTGATACCCATTGATAGTCACTTCATCGCCCAGGGCGCTGGATTGCATGCTGCCGGAATCATCCAGAATGAAAAAAATATTGGGCTTTGCCTGACTGACTCCCAGAAAGCCGAGCGGTGCTTGCGATATGTTGTTAGACCCGGCAATGGCCAGTGAAAAAAAACTGCACAGACCTGCCATTAAAATTTTTCCCAAAAATTTCATCGTCATGTCGAAAATTCTGCCTTTGATGGACTGGGTATTAGAAATGGACGAGTGTCTGAACAAAAACGATGGTGTTGCGAGGGCCGCGGACGCGGGTAGTGATGCGGTAGTAAACAGCCGAGTCTGCCTCGAATCGGCTCGATGCACCGTAGCTGACTTGCCCTTTTTTCGCGCTTACCTGACTGCCCTCCCTGTACAAAAGACAGCTATTGGCTGAATCCTGAGGGCTGCCGACCGATCGGCATAGGCGATGGATGACATATTGGATTATCTGGCCAGCAGCATCCGTGGTGGTCTCGGGCGACGCACTCACGCAGGTCACATCACTACGTGAATTGCATTGATCTTTGTCCCAGTCGATCGCAACCTTCGTACCCACTGGCGCGCTCCCACTGATATCCAGGCCATCAGGAAGACTGGCGTAATAGCCTTGATGGGGCTGATCGCTGTACAAGTCAGGTAATAGGGCGCGTGCAGTCAGCCACACAATCGCTGCTTCGCTCCCGGCTTCCGCCGCCATCACGGCTGCCTGCCTGAAAGCGAAATTTCCTGCGACCAGAACGCTGGTGCTGACCGCCCGTACCAAGGCCAATGCGCTCATGCTCATGACAATCAACATGACCAAAGCGACGACCAGTCCAGCGCCGCTGGAACGTTGGGATATCATGAATCACCCCAAATCAGATTGCGCAGCGGTATCTCCGCTTGCATTACCCGATAGCGATAACAAGCCCAGTCCTTGATGGTATTGACTGCGATGGGCGTGGCTTCCATCACACCTGTCGATTCATTTGCCGCCCACCAGGTCGGCGTAGCAGAAGAACAGCCCTGATCTGATCGCTGTGCACTGCGTGATACGACGGCGATCCGTAGGGCCAGGACTCGTCGAAAATCATCGGCATCACCCGCCGTCCCGTTAGCGTTTGCGTCGAATATGGCAGCACTCCAGCGCGTAACTCGAAGCGCACCAGTAATAGTGGCGCGTGCGTCATAACCCAACTGCGCCTGCAGACTAACGACATCCGAAGCAAAGGCACTGCCCCGCCACTGATTAGTTTCGGCATCGTAGCGCTCCAGCAGCAACTGATTGTTTGCATTAATGGTGTAGCGTTGATGATGGATGCTGCCAAGATTGATGACCGCAGCGCCTTCCTGGTACGCGGTGGCCTGCACCAATCCGGCAGGCAGGGCAGAATGAAAAACCCGGTACTCGCCAATGGGTATGGCGGTCACTTTTATCAGAGGGCATTGCGTGTTTCCACTTTCATGCAGTAACAGCGTATCGCCGACCGTCATGCCAAGCGTGCTGTTGACCATCAGGACGTCGGAACTCACCGTGTACGGCGCAATCAGCCGGGCGGCAGTCAGGCTTTGTGCTTTGCCACTCGAGAGCACGAGCAAGGTATCCGGTGCACCATCGACACCATCGATGAGTGTCACCGGCCACAGCATCCAATCAGGCAGCGCCGTTGTACCAAGCGTGCGTCGTACGATGCATCCCAAGGCCTCCGATGGACCCAGTCCATGACCCGCCATGCGCATATCGCGCGTAAGGTTTGCCAGCGCATACGATGCATTCATTTGTGCATCGGCGATACCGGTCGTTGATTTGCGCCGTGCTTCGAACAATACGGCAACTTTGATGATCACCAGCGTCGCCAGCAAGCCAATCGCCAACCCCACCATGAGATCCGTTAAACCCAGGCCTTGAATACGACGGATATTTTTTTTTGACGGATACATGAAAAGCATCAGTCAGTGATGGTGGCCAGCACAAGTAACTGATGAGTTTTCCCATCGCCCGGTGCTTGCCAGCGCATCAGGATTTTGACCTGACGCTGGTCATCAATGCTTATGGTGGGCAAGTTCGTGGTGCCACTTGTTCCAGGCAGCCGGGCATGTACCGTGGCAAGCCAGCGCTGATGATCTTCGGATTCTGCTTCAGTGAATCGCGCACGTAATTCAGTCAATGAACGATCGCCCGTCCACATTTGTGCAATCAAATCCGAGGCGAGCAGGCTCGCTTCACTGCGGTATCGGGCATTGCCTGTTTCAACCAGTGTCGCCGAGAGAAGTATCAGCAATGACAGCACGCCGACAGAAAAAAACAAAATGGCCAGCAATCCTTCGAGCAAGCTCCCTCCGTGCTGGCAAGCCGAACCACTTAATTCGATGCGAGGCTTTGAAGACATCGAGTTTCAGCTGCAACGTAAAACTGAACCACTGTCGGCAGATGGATCGCACAGCCTGATCGCACCCGCCGCTGTGATCACCAACACCAGTCGTCTGGCTTTCTCATTGATCGCGTGGGTGACATCAATGCGCGAAGCATCAGTGTTAGTCTCCACCCCTGGTGCCGTGCCCAAGGCATTGAACGTCACACCCGAAGGCAGGCGATGACCAGGGGTCAGTGGCGTACTCAGTGCGATTTGATCATCCGAGCGCGCTGCTCCCCAGCGTATTTGGGTATCCCGATTGGCACCGTAGGAACTGATCGTCGCTGGGCAGCGCAGACTCGAGCGAACACACCCTAACGTCCATGCGGGTCTTCCCGATACGTTGGTGAACGAAATACGAACCAGCGCATTGCGGGTAACCGCTTCAGTACGTGCCTTTTGAAGTCCCGCCCGCAAGCCCTCGGCGCTGCCACGGATTTCAATATCATGCAACAGTCGCCCAAAGGCGGGCATCCCAACCGCGAACAGAATGCTGAGTACCGACAAAACGATCATTAACTCGATGAGCGAGAACCCAGCAGATGCTTCGGCTGATTCGTGGCCTGAGATGCTGCCATTGGAAACAGTCAGCACGTCGAGCTCCGCTTGCTAATCCAGCAGTTGAATGGTGCCGTACCCCAAGCCGCAGGTAATTGGGTCGTCATCGCATTACCATTCTGATCGAGCGTAAAAACGAAGTCAGCCATTGCACCGTTTGACTTACCACTTGCTTTCAGCAAAAACGACTGACCACCATTGTCTGCCGAACACTCAAAATTGAAAAATTCATCTGCAGGCAGGGTAATAGCGCAGCCTTTGGTATCGCCATAGGCTTGATTGTCCTGATAGTGCTGCTCAAGGCGCATGGCCAGTGCAGAGAGTGTGCTGGTTGCCTCGGGAATATGGGCACGCAACATATGATCACGATAACTCGGCACAGCCACGGCCGCGATGATCGCAGCGATGGCTAGTGTGATCATCAGTTCGATGAGACTAAAACCTTGAGGAGAAGACGAAGACATGGCGCGGCGTGGCACTGCGTGAAATACGGCAACAGCTTGCGTCAAGGAATGTGCTCCCGCACTCAATATTTAAGGAAATACTAATTATTCAAAATAATAGATTTTTATCGGCAGATTGTGCGATTGTCGTCGCGGAAAATGGCTTCGATTATTTTTTGGATGATTGAAGTACGCAAGCATCAATGACGCGCAGATCATTGTCACGCGCAAAACTATGAAGAAAGTGATACGCCATGGGTTCCAGCGCGTATAACCTTGCGTCAACCAGCACGGACCGTAGGCCTTCGATCAGCGCTGGCTGTACGTAGGGTGAGTATTGAAGGTGTCGGTCATGTCCGGTGCTCGCGTCCGGGTGAAAGCGCGACAGTATGCCGCACAGCCGATCGGCCCAGTCACTTGGTCGAAAAAGATGGCCCTTGCTTGTTACACCCTGAATGATGAAATCGGTCGGGGAAAAACTCGTGTCGAAGCGGGGGGTCGCCATGAGGCAGACGGTCTTTCAGCGTAGCGATGAAGAAAGGAAATGACGGGTTACGACGAAGCAAAGCAGCCGCTATCTTACCGAAGACTCACTGATAAAAAAAGCAAGCGAATCCGAGTGTGGTGACTCTGGCCTCATCCGTCGGGACCGGCAAGACAGTCGAACGCTGCCAGCCTGTTCAACCTACCCATTTGGTAACGGTCACCAAAAGCAAGAGCAACACCCAGAGCAACAGCGACCGCCAGATGAGCCCTACCGCACTTTGCAATGCGCGCTGCGAGGGAGCATCTCCCGGCAAGATATCGATATCCGGCGTGGCAGGTTCGAGTGCTGCGATATCCACACCGGGCAGTTCTGGCGCATATTCAGCGGGCGTACCCAAGCGCACGCCCATGGCACCACCGCCAGCAGACAGCAGGATACCTGTGGATTCATTACCCCAACGGCGCGCGAAATTGCGCCAGGCATAAATGGCATCCTCAAAATTACCGACCACTGCAAAAGCAATGGCCGTCAGCCTGACGGGTAGCCAATCGATCCAGTAAAACGCCTTGGAAGCAAAACTGCCGAAAGGTTCGTTGCGCAAATGTTCGGGCTCATTCCATGCGCGCGCCAGATATTCACTCACCCGGTACAACACGGCACCGGCCGGCCCCATGGGCATCAGCAGCCAGAAAAATACGCCAAACACATGACGATGCGTGGTGATGAGGGCATTCTCGACTGCCAACCGGGAGATTTCCTGAGCATCAAGTTCCTGCACGTCCTGCCGTGTCCATTCGGCCAGCAGACGACGTGCTTCGGTGAGATCGTTGTTGTCGAGCGCCAGCTGAATGGCGGTGAAATAGTGACTGTAATGCCGAAAACCCAGTGTGAGATAGACCACCACAATCGTCCATGCCAGCTGAGCGATCGGACCCGCCAGCGCACAAAGCCAATAGATCAGCAGCGTGGGCAGCACCAGTGTCAGCATCATCACCAGCCAGGCCAGACGTCCGTGCTCGGCACGACCGGCATTGAAGCTGTGCTCGATCCGCGCTGCGAGCACCACAATCCAGCCATAGATGGGATTGTCTGCCCTGAGCGGTCTGAACTGCTCGATCAGCAGTACGAAGAAAATGGAAAAAAGAGTCATTGCTTGCTCTGGATAAACAGACAACCCGTAAGATATCGCAGCGGATCCACAGAATCAAACCGTACCCCAACAATCGCCGGCAATTTTTTCCGTTGGATGTTTATGCACGCAGAAAATGGTAAAGGTTGCGCAGCATGGCGGCCGTGGCGCCCCAAATAAAATAATGTTCAAAGGGTATCGCATAAAAGCTGCGACGGCCCGGACGATCCGGAAATTCGGCGCTGCGGCGTTGGTGGTGGGTGCCATTCATCAAAAAATCGAGCGGCACTTCAAAGATTTCGGCGACCTCGAAGACATCCGCAGCAAGCTCGAACGGCGGCTGAACCAGTGCCACCACCGGCGTCACACGAAAACCCGTGCCCGTCAGATAGTCGGGCAACGTGCCGATAGTCTCGATGTGCAAGCGCGACAGGCCTGTCTCCTCCTCGGTCTCACGCAAAGCCGTCGCGATCGGATCACGGTCTTCAGGATCCACCCGTCCGCCGGGGAAACTGATCTGCCCTGCATGATCCGTCAGATGCGCGGTACGCAGGGTGAGCAGCAGGGTCATGCCCTGTGGCCGATTCACCAGGGGGATCAGCACAGCGGCGGGCACAGCATCCGGCGGTAATTCACGCCACGCCGCATCTTCGGTAAATTCCGGCGTCCAGGGCAAGGACTGCGCGAATCGCTCGCGCAGCCAGCCAGGACTCAGACGATGCGCATCAACAGGCGCTTCACCAGCGAGAGCATCGATGGTGGCCTGAGTGGGATCGAAGGCGGGTGTTTTCATGGGAAGCAAAGAAAAAGGGCACACATGGTGCCCTTTTCAGCGGGTGCAATGGGCCAATTACGCCGATGGTGCAGCCGTTACGCGACGATTCGGCAGCTTTTCGCGAATACGTGCGGACTTGCCCGAACGCTCACGCAGGTAATACAGCTTGGCGCGACGCACATCACCACGACGCTTGACCTCGATCGACGCGATCAGTGGCGAGTACAGCTGGAATGTACGCTCTACGCCCTCACCCGAGGAAATCTTGCGGACGATGAAGTTTGAATTCAGACCACGATTGCGGCGGGAAATCACGACACCTTCATAAGCCTGAACGCGCTTGCGGGTACCTTCAACGACGTTGACATTCACTATCACGGTATCGCCGGGGGCGAATACAGGAATATTTTTAGCCAGGCGGGTAATTTCTTCTTGCTCGAGTTGCTGGATCAGATCCATTTTTTAGCTCCTTGACCATCTTGCCGGCGCTTCGTCCTGCTGTGCCCGGTAGAGGATGGGGTTAACAAATTCAGGCCTGAGCCTGTCCTTCTGCTTTGAATTACGCGGGCTTCGCATGGCTCGGCCCGTTCAGACTTCTACTTCTCAACCTGCGCTTCTCAATCTGCCTTACATCGACATCAATTTTTTCAGCATGACTTCGTCCGCCTTGCTCAGTAATCCGCTGTGCCGCGCCCTGGCAATCAGCTCGGGGCGCTTGTGGAGTGTTGCCTTCAAAGCCTGCTCGCGCCGCCATATGGCGATCTCGGCATGATGCCCACCGAGCAGCACGGCTGGTACCGCCTGATTTTCATACATTTCAGGCCGCGTGTAGTGCGGACAATCCAGCACGCCTTGTACAAAACTGTCTTCGACTGCCGATGCTTCATCGTTGAGGACACCGGGCAGTTGCCGTATCAGCGCGTCCATCAGCGCCATCGCGGGCAGCTCACCACCGGAGAGCACGAAATCGCCAAGGCTGATTTCTTCATCCACACACCGATCCAGCAAACGCTGATCTACCGCCTCATAGCGACCGCACAACAACACCAGTCCCCGTGTCTGCGTGAGCTGCATGACCTTGTCGTGATTCAGCGGCACGCCTTGAGGCGACAAATAAATGGTGCGTGGTTGAGGCAACCCCAGTTGCTGCTGCCTCTGACCCGCCGCATTGATCGCGGCCTCCAACGGGGCTGCCATCATCACCATCCCGGGGCCGCCACCATAAGGCCGGTCATCCACGGTCCGGTGATTGTCGCTGGTGAAATCCCTTGGATTCCACAGCGACAGTCCGAATCTTTGCTGCTCATACGCCCGCCGCGTGATACCCGATGCGGTCAGCGCTGCAAACATCTCGGGAAAGAGCGTGATCACATCAAATTGCATACGCTGCCCTCCCATGACAGCGCGCATCTCTGCGCCTCGCCATCATTACTTTTACCAAATCCGGCGCACGCTAGTTAGTAGTCGCGCTCCCAATCCACGGTTATCTTTTTGGCTGCCTGATCTACCGAAGTGACAAATCGGTCAACGAACGGTATCAGCATTTCCTGCGCCCCTGCTTGTACGCCCGGGGGCGGCGAGACTCTCAGAATGGGATGGGCGCCGTTGTCCATCAAACCGAACACTTCACCCAGCACCTCGCTTTGGAGGTTTTCCACCTGATGGCCAATCAAATCGACCCAGTAAAACTCGTTTGTGTCCAGTGCCGGAAAATGCGAGCGTCGAATGTGAACTGTCGCACCCTGCAGATTTTCCGCAGCTTCCCGACCCTCGATGCCCATCAGGTGCGCCACCAGATCTTCACCCTGTGCACGCACTTGCAGAACTTCCACATCGTGCAGTGCCGGTTTGTCCAACCACCAGGTTTTCGCGCTCAACAGCGCACTGGCTTCAGGAGAGTAAGTTCGCAGACGTATCCATCCGGCGATGCCAAAGGGACCAGACACATGCGCCACCAGCACCAAATCGTCGGGAACCGGGATTCCCAAACCGTCCGGCAAACTCACATCAGGCAGCTTTTTTACCCGCGGCCTTCACCAGACGCTCAACGGTAGGCGAGAGCTGCGCGCCCACGCCTTGCCAGTGGGTCAGGCGATCCTGCTTGATGCTGAGTGTTTCAGCAGCGCCGGAGGCCACTGGATTGTAAAAACCGATACGCTCGATGAAACGACCATCACGGCGATTGCGCGAGTCGGTTGCAACGATGTTATAAAACGGGCGCTTCTTGGCGCCACCGCGGGACAGACGAATTACGACCATGATCTTCTCGACAAAAGGGGTACGGACACAGGAAAAGACCGCGATTATAGCGTTTTTCACCCGCGGGTAACAAGTTCTCAAACGATGAATTGCCTGAGAGCGGCCGCTGGCGCACACTCTCGGCTTCTCGGTGAATCGCAACAGGGAAAATAATTACATTTTTACTATGGAATTTATGGAATCGAAGCTCACCGATATCGGCCCCGCGCCCCACAAAAACAAGACAATGGCTACCTTTCTCGCACTTTTGTTGGGTTCTGCCGGCCTGCACCGCTTTTATTTGCACGGGCTAAGCGATCGCTGGGCTTGGCTGCATGCGGTCAGCTTGCCGCTGTCCGGATGGCTTTTGTTGTCAAATCCGGAACTGCCGCTACTGATCAACACCCTACCTTGGGTGATCTCATTGCTCTCGGCCAGTATCGAGACTTTTGTACTGGGTCTGATGCCCGATGAAAAATGGGATGGCCGCTACAACCCAAGCTCCGGCGTGGTGACGGACAGCCGCTGGCCGATTGCGCTGATGATGGTGGTGAATCTGTTTTGTGGAGCGACGCTGCTGCTGACGGTGCTGGCGCGCGGTTTTGACCTCATGCTGACCGGCGGCGCCTACGGCTAAGCATGGCAATGTCGATCAGCATGGGAAAACGAGTTCAGAACTGTTCTTCGGCCAAGGCAAGAACCCCAGCGCTGCCCTCAACAATAGCGGCCCGCGACGCGTCAGCCTGAGACAGGAAATGATCTGCAAAGAAGCGCGCCGTACCCAGCTTGGCACGGTAAAACGCCACATCACCCTCGCCTGCGTCGATCTTCTCCGATGCCACCAGCGCCGCACGCGCCATCTGCCAGCCACCAAACACAATCCCCGCCAGCTTCAGATAAGGCACGCTGCCGGCAAAGGCAGCTTTGATATCGGATTTGGCCGTCACGGCAATGTAATTCACGACATCTTCGAGGGCCACGCTGGCCGCTGACAGTCGCTTGTGTATGGCCTGCAAATCGTCGGATTTTGCCGTGGCAAGTTCCGCTTCGGTCTGACGTACCTGCGCAATGATGCTGCGCGCCAGTGCGCCACCATCGCGCGTGGTTTTACGACCCACCAGATCATTCGCCTGAATTGCCGTCGTGCCTTCGTAGATCGTCAGAATGCGCGCATCGCGATAATGTTGTGCCGCACCGGTTTCTTCGATGAAACCCATACCACCATGCACCTGCACGCCAGTCGACGCCACATCAATGGACAATTCGGTCGACCACCCCTTGACGATAGGCACCATGAAGTCGTAGAACGCCGCATTCACCTTGCGCGTGGCCTCATCGGCATGATGGTGAGCCGCATCAAAGGCAGCGGCAGTCACATAAGACAACGCGCGTGCTGCCTCGGTCTGTGCGCGCATGGACATGAGCATGCGGCGCACATCCGGATGTTGAATGATCGCCACCGGCCCAGCCGATCCGGCGAGATCGCGCGATTGCATGCGGTCTTTTGCATACGAGACGGCTTTCTGATACGCGCGCTCTGCGACGGCAACACCCTGCATGCCCACGGCAAAGCGAGCGGCGTTCATCATGATGAACATGTACTCGAGACCGCGATTTTCTTCGCCCACCAGATGCCCGACCGCGCCGCCATGATCACCGAATTGCAATACGGCCGTCGGGCTGGCCTTGATGCCCAGCTTGTGTTCGATGGACACACAATGCACATCATTGCGTGTGCCAACCGAGCCGTCTGGATTGACCAGAAACTTCGGCACGATAAAAAGTGAAATGCCTTTCACACCCTCAGGCGCATCAGGCGTGCGCGCCAGCACAAGATGGACGATATTCTCGGCCATGTCATGCTCACCGTAGGTGATGTAGATTTTGGTGCCATGAATCTTGTAGCTGCCATCAGCCTGCGGCAAGGCGCGCGTGCGCACGAGCGCCAGATCCGAACCGGCTTGCGGCTCAGTCAGATTCATCGTGCCAGTCCACTGACCCGAGATCAGTTTTTCAAGATAGGTTGATTTTTGTTCCTCGCTGCCTGCTGTCATCAGCGCTTCAATTGCGCCATCGGTGAGCAAAGGACACAGGGCGAACGACAGGTTCGCCGAATTGAGCATTTCAATGCACGGTGTGGCCAGCAGTTTAGGCAAACCCTGACCACCAAATTCCACCGGATGCTGCACACCCTGCCAGCCGGCCTGACCAAAGGCTTTGAATGCCTCCTTGAAGCCAGGCGTCGTCGTGACTTTGCCATCATGCCAGTGGCTGGGCTCGCGATCGCCGGTCCAGTTCAGGGGAGCGACCACTTCAGCGCAGAAGCGCGCGTTTTCCTCGAGAACAGCTTCTGCCGTTTCGGGCGTCGCATCCTCGCACCCGGGCAACTCGCTGATCGCCAACAAGCCTGCCAGTTCGTTCATGACGAACGCCATGTCTTTCATTGGTGCGACGTAGCTCATGCAATCCCCTGAAAAAAAATTTAACGACGGTTCTGCCAGCCAATCAGCCGAGTTCTTTCACCAGCGTTGGCACAGCCTCGAACAAATCACCGACCAATCCATAATCCGCAACGCTGAAAATCGGCGCTTCCGGATCCTTGTTAATGGCGACAATAGTTTTTGAATCTTTCATGCCCGCCAGATGCTGTATCGCGCCGGAGATACCCACGGCGATATACAACTGAGGCGCGACAATCTTGCCCGTCTGCCCCACCTGCCAGTCGTTCGGCACGTAGCCGGCGTCGACAGCGGCACGAGAGGCGCCCATCGCCGCGCCCAGCTTGTCGGCAAGTGGTTCGAGAATCGCGAAATTTTCAGCGGATCCCATGCCACGACCGCCGGAGACGATCACTTTGGCAGCCGTCAGTTCGGGGCGATCCGATTTCGCCAGCTCCCGCGACACAAAGGCGGATTTGCCGGAGTCAGCGACGGCGCTGATTTTTTCAATCGTGGCATTGCCACCCGTACCCGCCGCATCAAATCCGGTCGCACGCACCGTAATCACCTTGATCGCATCAACCGATTGCACGGTCGCAATCGCATTGCCCGCATAAATCGGACGCTCGAAAGTATCCGGCGAGTCGACTTTGGTAATTTCGGAAATCTGACCGACGTCAAGGCGAGCCGCAACACGCGGCAAAATGTTTTTGCCGTAGGCCGTCGCCGGCGCGAGGATATGTGTGTAGGAGGCCGCCAATGCGAGCGCCTGCTCGGCGACATTTTCGGCGAGACCATTGGCAAACTGCTCGCCCTCGGCGACGAGTACTTTGCTCACGCCAGCCAGCTGTGCGGCAGCTGCAGCCGCCGCATCACAACCCCGGCCTGCGATCAGCACATGGATTTCATCACTGCAGCGCGCAGCCGCAGTGACGGTGTGGGAAGTGCTCGCCTTGAGCGAGCCATTATCGTGTTCAGCAATGACGAGTGCGGCCATGAGAGTGTGTCCTTGATCGTTCAGATGACTTTGGCTTCATTCCTGAGCTTCGCCACCAGCGTAGCGACGTCAGGAACCATGGTGCCCGCAGTGCGTTTGGCGGGCTCGACAACTTTGAGGGTCTTGAGGCGTGGCGTCACATCGACACCCAGCGCATCGGGCGTCATCACCTCCAGCGTTTTTTTCTTGGCCTTCATGATGTTGGGCAGCGTCACATAGCGAGGCTCGTTCAGACGCAAATCTGTCGTGACGATCGCCGGCAAGCTCAGTGAGATCGTCTCGAGACCACCATCGACCTCACGGGTCACCACGGCTTTGCCATCCTCAATCACGAGTTTTGAAGCGAAGGTCGCCTGCGGCCAACCCAGCAGGGCAGCGAGCATTTGACCGGTCTGATTGCAGTCATCGTCAATCGCCTGCTTGCCGAGAATGATGAGTTCAGGCTGTTCCTTGTCGGCGATCGCCTTGAGCAATTTGGCCACGGCAAGTGGCTGCAGGTCTGCATCGGTTTCGGCCAGAATCGCGCGATCCGCGCCGATGGCCATGGCGGTGCGCAATGTCTCCTGGCATTGCGTGACGCCGCAAGAGACAGCGATCACCTCGGTCGCTTTGCCGGCTTCCTTCAGACGCATCGCTTCTTCCACGGCGATCTCGTCAAAGGGATTCATGGACATTTTGACATTGGCGATATCGACACCCGTGCCATCGGATTTCACGCGCACTTTGACGTTGTAGTCGACCACGCGCTTGACTGGAACCAGTACCTTCATGGGAATCCTTGGGAGCAAATTGACGTTAACGTAAAGCGCGATTATAGATAAGAAAGACCGGTCGCGCAAAATTT
>JAJTGC010000123.1 GCA_021298975.1 Oxalobacteraceae bacterium | reverse complement strand
GTTGAACAAGTCGCGTCCCGTACTTTTCGGTGCGGGCTGCACGAGATAGGGTTCACTCATCAGCCTGGCGAGCAAATCCGGCAGGACAGTGCCCGCAGCTGCCCACTGACCACCTTCGTCATAGCGCTGACCGCGCTGGGTGTGTATCCATCCATCCATTAGCATGTTGCCTGGCCCCGTGTCGTAGCCAGTAACCTTGCCGTCAGGCCTGAGGATGCTGATATTGCTGATACCGCCGATATTGGCCACCACGCGGATCTGCGCCGTACTGCCAAAGACAGCCTGGTGAAAAGCCGGTACCAGTGGCGCACCCTGACCGCCGGCGGCGATATCGCGATGACGAAAACCACTGATCACATCAATGCCGGTCAGCTCGGCCAGCAGTGCCGCGTTGATGATCTGTCGCGTATAACCCAGCTCAGGCCGGTGGCGTATGGTTTGGCCATGCGCGCCCATGGCGGTCACCTGTTCAGCGCTGATGCCGGCGGCTGCCAGCAGTTGCTGCACACACGCCGCGTACAGCACGGTCAGTTGATTCGTGGCCAAGGCCTCGCGATGAATTTCATCGTCGCTTGCTGATTGCAGGGCCAGCAGTTCCGTTCTGAGCGCATCGGGAAATGCAACGAACGCGGCATGCAAAGCGTGATTGGATGAACTCAGTACGCCATCAATCCCATCGAGGCTGGTGCCGGACATCAGGCCAATGTAAATAGGGCTTGGGGGCATCGTGGTGGGCAAGGTGATGCCGTGATCGACGTTCAGCGCGAAGCCAGCGTCACGGGATTCGGTGACATCACCGCAAAACGATGCGTGATATCGGCGACGCGTTTGCGAAACTGCGGTAATTCCATTGCAGAGAGCGCAACTGCGGGCGGCAATGCAATCGTGCTCGGATCACGCGCTTCTTGATTGACGCGGAACTCATAGTGCAGATGCGGGCCGCTCGACCAGCCGGTGCTGCCCACATAACCAATCACGTCGCCTTGCGCCACCCGCGTGCCGGCACGCCTATCTGTCGCAATGCGGCTCATGTGCGCATAGACCGTCGAATACACAGGCCCATGTTTGATGATCACCACATTGCCATAGCCATTTTGCACGCCTGAAAAATCAATGGCGCCATCGGCTGTTGCGCGTATCGGTGTGCCCTCAGGCGCAGCGAAATCAATACCCTTGTGTTGTGTCCATTCACCGGAAATGGGATGCATCCGCATTGCAAACCCCGAGGTAATCCGGGAGAGGGGCAGTGGTGATTTGAGAAAAGTTTTTTTCAGTGATTTGCCCGATGCATCATAATAACCACCCCGCTGCCCATCGCCCGTACCGAACCATATTGCCTGCCGGTGATTGCCGTTGTAATGAAATTCCGCTGCCAGAACACGGCCACTGCGAATCAATTCGCTGCCATGCCACAGCGATTCATAAATCACCTGAAAGTAGTCACCTTGACGAAGCTCGGCAGCAAAATCAATATCGCCTGCAAAAATATCCAAAAGTTGTTCCGTCACGGTGTCCGGAAGCTGCGCCCTGTCAGCGGCTACAAAAAATGACGAGCTAATCTGACCTGAGCGCATTTCCACGCGCGGCTCCAGTGCGACTTCAGTGAGCCGGCTGCTGAAGCCATCGATAGTTTTCTCGAGAACGAGATTGGTGGCGTTGTTCGGATTGCCGGGGCTGTCCAGCAGGGTCTGCATGGAGAGCAATTTGCCTTCCGGGCTGATACTTGCCTGCAGCCGCGCGCCCGATCGAAGGCTCACCAGTGTTCGTGCGCGGACGTCCCTGCGTAAAAAGTTCGCGGCATCCGCATCATGAACACCCATGCGGTTGAGAAGCGACCACAGATTGTCGCCCGGGCGCACCCGTTCCTCGACGATGAAGGGCGCCGAGGTCTTGCGCAATGCGTTGATCTGGGCGGAGAGGTCGGGAAGCGCCAGTTCTTCCGTGATGGTCACCACGGGCAGATCGGCCGCATCCGGTGCCAAAGGCGCAACACCGGCAGCGCCAAACGCCATCAGAGACAGTCCTGCTGCTGCAAAAGATACCTTGCGGCTCGTCGGCAGCAAAGACAGCTTGTGCCAGAGGTGAATGAGGGCTGTTCGGGATTTGTCGGTAAGACGCATGCGATAGGATAAAATTTGCTGTTTTTCTGTGCATCGCCGCCTTGGCCGCAGTGCATCGCAAGAAAAAACGAAGACCGCATTATAGCAAACGCAAAACCCGATTTTTTGACCCGGTACAAGCCATCATGGACGTAAAAACGCAGTCTGATTCTGTTTCTCAATCCGTCGGCGCAGCCGCTGCTGCCTTGCCGCTTTCTGACGCGGTTCATCAGGCACTGGCTACGGTCAAGCGCGGGGTTGACGAGCTGCTTATCGAGTCCGAATTTGCGCAAAAATTGGCCGTGTCAGAAAAAACGGGCAAGCCCTTGCGCATCAAACTCGGTCTGGATCCGACCGCGCCCGATTTGCATCTGGGTCATACCGTCGTGCTCAATAAAATGCGTCAGCTGCAGGATCTTGGCCACACAGTCATTTTTCTGATTGGTGATTTCACGTCCATGATTGGTGATCCTTCGGGGCGCAATGTCACGCGGCCACCTTTAACGCGCGAGCAAATAGAACAGAATGCGAAAACTTATTTTTCGCAAGCGAGCCTGGTGCTGGATCCGGCGCGTACTGAAATCCGCTACAACTCCGAGTGGTGCGATCCCTTGGGTGCCCGAGGCATGATCGAATTATCAGCACGCTATACCGTGGCGCGTATTCTGGAGCGTGAAGATTTCACTAAGCGATTCAAGGCAGGCACGCCGATTTCGGTACATGAATTGCTCTATCCGCTGATGCAGGGTTACGATTCCGTAGCGCTGAAATCCGATCTCGAAATCGGTGGCACCGATCAGAAGTTCAATTTACTGGTCGGTCGTGAACTGCAAAAAGACTATGGCCAGACGCCCCAGTGCATACTCACCATGCCCTTGCTTGAGGGTTTGGACGGCGTCGAAAAAATGTCCAAGTCCAAGGGTAATTACATCGGCATCACCGAGCCGGCCAACACCATGTTTGCCAAAGTCATGAGTATTTCCGATGTGATGATGTGGCGTTATTACGAGCTGCTGTCTTTCCGTTCGATGGCCGAAATCGCACAATTCAAAACGGACGTCGATGGCGGTCGTAATCCACGCGACATCAAGGTGCTGCTGGCCCAGGAAATCGTCGAACGTTTTCATTCGCGACAGGCAGCCGAAGATGCATTGGCCGATTTCAATCATCGTGCGCGCGGTGGTATACCGGATGAAGTGCCAGCAGTTGCGTTATCCGGCGCACCCATGGGCATAGGCCAGCTACTCAAACAAGCCAACCTGTGCGCGTCATCTTCGGAAGCACTGCGCATGGTCGAGCAGGGCGGCGTACGCATTGATGGCGCCGCTTCGGAAGCACTGCGCATGGTCGAGCAGGGCGGCGTACGCATTGATGGCGCCGCCGTCAGTGATAAAGCACTCAAGGTTGATGCGGGCATCTTTGTCGTGCAAGTCGGCAAACGGAAATTTGCGCGGGTGACGCTGTCTTGATCGCGTTGCTGCAACGTGTCACCGAGGCCAGTGTTGTGGTGGAAGCGCAGTGCATAGCGCGCATTGCCAAGGGGCTGTTGGTCTTGTTATGCGCAGAGCGGGGCGATAGCGAGAAAGAAGCGGATGCCTTGCTCGCCAAACTACTCAGTTACCGTGTGTTTGCCGACGCCGAGAGCAAAATGAATCTGAACCTTGCACAAGTACAGGGCGGGCTCTTGCTGGTGCCGCAGTTCACGCTGGCCGCAGATACCCGCTCGGGTACACGTCCCTCGTTTACGCCTGCCGCGCCGCCGGCAGAGGCCAGCCAGCTGTTTGATTACACACTCTCCCGGGCGTGTGCTTTGCATCCAGTGGTAGCGTCGGGTCGCTTTGGGGCTGACATGCAAGTCGCGCTGGTCAATGATGGTCCGGTGACTTTCTGGTTGCAGGTCTCGTCCGCCAAGGCGGCATGATCTACTGGCCAATAATTTTATGATTCGAAGCGCTCACCAATGACTGACATTCTCTTGATTCGCCATGGCGAGACTGCATGGAACCGCATGCGGCGCATGCAAGGGCATATCGATATCGGCTTGAATGTCGAGGGGCAGCGACAGGCACGATCATTGGCGCGCGCCTTGCAGGCTGAGCGCCCGG
>JAJTGC010000047.1 GCA_021298975.1 Oxalobacteraceae bacterium | reverse complement strand
GAACGGGCACTGATAGAGATCGAGTTTCTGAATCCCGATCAGCCGAAAAAATTGATGCCGCGGATACGCCGCCTGTTTTCACGCACCGGTCTCGAAACAGAGGAGGTTAATATTTTGCGAGGGATTGCCACACAAATGATTGAGCGGCGCAAGCGTCTGAAGTGAGCTGGCAGCGCTGATTCGTGCGCTACGAAACCGTAGCCTGCCGGTGCATCAGTCAGCAGCATCAGCCAGCCGGTGCATCAGCCTACCGATGCATCAGCTAAACGCATCACCCTACCGGTGCATCAGCTTACCGATGCATCAGCTAAACGCATCAGCCTACCGATGCATCATCTTACCGATGCATCAGCTAAACGCATCAGCCTGCCGGTGCATCAGCTAGACGCATCAGCTCGCCGCATCAGCCAGCCGGTGCATCAGCCCGCCGATGCGTCAGCCGGCCGATGCGTCAGCCGGCCGGTGCAGTAGCCAGATATCATCATGCCGGTACAGTTGATGTGCCGGCCACCGTTTCGCTATCAATTAACCCCAGGCTCTCAGCAAGCCCACAGCAAGTCCTTCGAGCGCAAATTCATGCCGGCCCGGCTCGACGCGTATGACACCAAAATCCGGGTTTTCCGGTAACAGTTCCACGACATCGCCATTTTTACGAAAGCGCTTGACGGTGACTTCATCATCCAGCCGTGCCACGACGATTTGACCATCGCGCGCCTGATCGGTCTTTTTTACCGCGAGCAAATCACCATCCAGAATGCCGGCATCCCGCATCGACATGCCACGCACTTTCAGCAGATAGTCTGGTCGGGCAGTAAACAGCGCCGGATCGACCTGATAGGTGGCGGAGATGTGCTCCTCGGCCAGAATGGGCGAACCTGCAGCCACCCGGCCGATCAGCGGCAAGGAAAACTGCATGATCTCGGGGTGGGGCAAGACCATTTGGGAAACACTGAAGCGCCGGGAACGGCTGTCCTCTGGTCGGTCCAGCAAGCGAATGCCGCGTGAGGTGCCCGGCGAGATTTCGATGGCGCCTTTGCGGGCGAGTGCCTGCAAATGTTCTTCTGCCGCATTAGCAGAACGAAAACCCAGTTCGTTGGCGATTTCCGCCCGAGTGGGCGGGAAGCCAGTGTTCTCAATGGCATTCCGAATCAGCGCCAGAATTTGTTCCTGGCGGGCGGTCAGTTTAATCATGGCAACTCCCCGGCAATTCGACTGGTTGTATAAACAGGCTGTATTTTTATACAGCGTTGGGCGAAAGGCAAGCACAATCTTCGGTGTTTATGCTTGGTATCGGCAGATAACTCCCTGATGGCATTGAGTTTTCCTCACTTACCCGCTATAGTCTTGGGCTTTCCTCTTCCCACACTCGTCCTGACGCCGGGGTGGGCGATTCAGTAATCCGACCTAAAGGAGAAATGATGCGTCACTATGAAATAGTTTTTATTGTTCACCCGGATCAAAGCGAGCAAGTACCCGCGATGATCGAGCGTTACAAGGGTCTGGTCAGCGGTCGTGGCGGCAAAATCCACCGCGTCGAGGACTGGGGTCGTCGCCAGATGGCTTACATGATCCAAAAGCTTGCCAAAGCTCACTACGTCTGCATGAACATCGAATGCGACGGCGAAACGCTCACCGAGATCGAAACCGGCTTCCGTTTCAATGATGCCGTGCTGCGCCACCTGACCGTTCGCATGAAGAAGGCCGAGACCGCGCCGTCGCCCATGATGAAGAGCGTGCAGAAAGAAGACGCAGCCAAGAGCCAACGCGCCGAGGCGCCTGCGGCCTGATCGGCACGTGTCAGTAACGGAGCGAGGTGATAACAGTTTTCTTTGCGTTGCGACCCTGGCAGAGCGTGATGTATTGCGCTACACGCCGGCCGGTATTCCGATGGTTGGCGCAACGCTTACCCACCTGTCGGAACAACTTGAAGCTGGCGTTAAACGGCAAGTCGGATTCGAACTGCAGGCAGTCGCCGCAGGACAAATCGCAGACCGGCTGGAGCGAGCTCAAATGGGTGGCATGTTTCGGTTTACCGGCTTTATGGCCAAAAAAAATCGGAACAGCAAAGCACTGGTGTTTCACCTCACAGATTTTGAATATATTTCTTAAATTCAGGAGCCAGCAAAATGGCATTCGGTAAAAAATTCGACAAGAGCAAACTCAAGGAAAAGCGTAAACAGCAAAATCCGCTGTTCAAGCGCAAGAAATTCTGCCGCTTCACCGTGGCCAACGTAGAGCAGGTGGACTACAAGGACGTGGATACGCTCAAGGACTTCGTACAGGAAAACGGCAAGATCATGCCGGCACGTCTGACAGGTACCCGTGCGCACTACCAGCGTCAGGTGGATACTGCGATCAAGCGCGCTCGTTATCTCGCGCTGCTCCCGTATACCGATCTGCACAGCGCCTGATCGGCCGTCCCTCTATCAATCCTGGAGAAAAAAATGCAAGTCATTCTGATGGAAAAAGTAGCGAATCTGGGCGACCTGGGCGCCGTGGTTCGTGTCAAAGACGGCTATGCCCGTAATTTTCTGATCCCGCAGCGCATGGCCCGCCGTGCAACGGCCGATGCGATTGCCGAGTTCGAGGCACGTCGTGCAGAACTCGAAAAGGCAGCAGCGGCCAAGCTCGCAGCAGCGCAGGCACAATCCGACAAAATGTCGGGCCAAGCGGTCAAGATCTTGCAAAAGGCCGGTGTCGATGGTCGTTTGTTCGGCTCTGTGACCAACCACGATATTGCTGAAGCACTTGGCAAGCTCGGTTTCTCGGTCGACAAGGCGCAGGTTCGCATGCCTCAGGGCCCGCTGAAGACCACAGGCGATCATGCGGTCACCGTGGCATTGCACACCGACGTGGTCGTGGAAATCAACGTGACTGTCGTTGGCGAGCAGGCCTGATTGATTATGTTTTGCCTCAGAAAATGCCGGGTTATCCCGGCATTTTTTTTATCTTTTGTCGTGAAAGAGACAAGGCCGGTCAGTGCATGAAGATGCCGTGCAGCCTTCCGATTTCGCGTCAGGATCCACTGGCCTAACAGGTATAATCTCTCCCTATGAATAACCGCATTGATCCGCAAATCGAATCCCTGCGCGTACCGCCCCATTCGATTGAGGCGGAGCAGTCGGTTTTGGGTGGTTTACTGCTTGATAATGCCGCCTGGGACAAAATCGCGGATATGGTCGGTGCTGACGATTTTTATCGTTTTGACCACCGTCTGATTTTTCAGCATATCGTCAAACTCATCAACGCATCCCGTCCTGCGGATGTCATCACGGTATTTGATTCATTGACGTCAGCGGCCAAGGCAGAAGATGCCGGTGGTATTGCCTATCTCAATGCGCTGGCGCAAAACACCCCCTCTGCTGCCAACATTCGCCGTTACGCAGAAATCGTTCGCGATCGCGGTGTCCTTCGAAAATTAATTACGGTCGCTGATGAAATTACCAGCGCGGCATTCAATCCGCAGGGTAAAGAAGTCAAGCAAATGCTGGATGAAGCCGAATCCAAGATTTTTTCAATTGCCGAAGAGGGCGCGCGAGGTTCTCAGGGTTTCCAGGAAATTCAACCGCTGCTCACACAAGTGGTCGAGCGCATTGATGATCTCTACAATCGTGACAATCAAAACGACATTACCGGTGTGCCTACCGGTTTCGTTGATCTCGATCGCATGACTTCAGGTTTGCAGCCAGGCGATTTGATTATCGTCGCAGGACGGCCCTCCATGGGTAAAACGGCATTTTCCGTCAACATTGGCGAGACAGTGGCCATCGAGAGTGGTTTGCCGGTCGCTATTTTCTCCATGGAGATGGGTGGGACTCAGCTGGCCATGCGTATGCTGGGTTCGGTCGGTCGTCTCGATCAGCATCGTCTTAAAACCGGTCGCCTCAATGACGATGACTGGCCGCGCCTGACCCATGCGATCCAGAAGATGAATGATGCGCAGGTGTATATCGACGAGACACCCGCCCTGAATTCCATCGAACTCCGCGCTCGTTCGCGAAGACTGTCCCGCACTTGTGGCAAGCTGGGGCTGATTATTGTCGATTACCTGCAGCTGATGTCTGCCAATTCGCCGGGCGAGAACCGGGCTACCGAGATTTCGGAAATATCGCGCAACTTGAAGGGCCTGGCCAAAGAACTGAATTGTCCAGTGATCGCTCTGTCACAGTTGAACCGATCGCTCGAGCAGCGCCCGAACAAACGGCCAGTGATGTCGGATTTGCGAGAGTCTGGCGCTATTGAACAAGATGCCGATTTGATTTTGTTCATCTACCGCGATGAAGTCTACAACCCCGATTCGCCCGAAAAAGGCATGGCCGAAATTATTATCGGCAAGCAGCGTAACGGCCCCATCGGCAGCGTTCGCATGACCTTTCTTGGTCAGTACACAAAATTCGAAAACTATACCGGCAGTGCTTCACCCTACAGCAGCGGTGAATGAGCCTGAATTGATACGGATTCATTCAAAGGAGTAAGGCTATGTTTGGACGTTTGATGCCCACCGAAGGCAAGTTCTTTGATCTGTTTATTCAACACGGCGAATTGTGTGTCAAAGGTGGAAAAGAATTGGTGTCGCTGATGACCAATTTTGATGATCTCGAACATCGTGTGCATGCCATTGAGACGATTGAAAAGCAGGCCGACAAGGTGACGCACGCCACGCTGGAAATGCTGCACAAGACCTTCATCACCCCACTGGATCGCGATGATATTCATCAGCTCATCACGCGCATGGATGACATCCTCGATCTGATGGAAGATGTTGGTCAGACCATATGGCTCTACGATATCAAGCAAATCACGCCTGAAGCCAAGCGACTCGCCGAGCTGTGCCAAACGTGCTGCGAAAAAGTGCTTGCCAGTGTCTCATTGCTGCACAATATGAATAATGCGCGCGAAATTCTGAATATTTGTGCCGAAATCGATCGACTCGAATCCGACGCAGACCATGTCATGCGTGCGGCAATGTCCAAGCTCTTCCGTGAGGAGCCGGATGTGCGCAATCTCATCAAGCTCAAAGCCATTTATGAAATTCTCGAAACGGTGACTGATCGGTGTGAGGATGTCGCCAATATTGTCGAGGGCATCATCGTCGAGAATGCCTGATTCAGAGCCATGCAGACTTTAAACATTAGTATCTATGTGCTCGGTTTTCTGATTGTGCTGGCGCTGTTGTTCGACTTCATGAACGGGTTTCATGATGCAGCGAACGCGATTGCGACCGTGGTATCGACCGGTGTCCTGAAACCGCAAAATGCCGTGTTGCTGGCGGCCTTCTTCAACTTCATTGCGATTCTGATCTTTCAGCTGAAAGTAGCCACCACCGTGGGCAAGGGGACGATAGACCCATCCGTGGTCGATCACTATGTTGTTTTTGGTGCCCTCGCAGGTGCCATAGCCTGGAATCTGTTGACCTGGTACTACGGCATTCCCTCATCATCGTCGCACGCGCTCATTGGTGGCTTGTTGGGTGCAGCGGTAGCAAAAGCGGGTACCGGTTCCCTGATTTCCAGCGGTCTGATCAAAACGATCAGCTTTATCGTGCTCTCGCCGCTACTCGGTTTTCTGTTCGGATCGATGATGATGCTGATTGTTTCATGGCTTTTTGTGCGCAGTACACCGCAGCGGGTTGATAAATGGTTCCGGCGTATGCAATTGATCTCGGCATCCATGTACAGCTTGGGTCACGGTGGCAATGACGCACAAAAAACCATGGGTATTATCTGGATGCTGCTGATTGCGGCGGGTGTCAGTGGTGCCTCGGATCCGCTTCCTTGGTGGGTCATTTTGTCCTGTTACGTCGCGATAGGTCTGGGTACCTTGTTCGGCGGCTGGCGCATCGTCAAAACCATGGGGCAAAAAATTACCAAGCTCAAACCCGTCGGTGGATTTTGCGCAGAGACGGGCGGTGCGATGACCTTGTTCCTGGCAACAGCCTTGGGCATTCCGGTGTCGACTACGCACACCATTACCGGCGCCATCGTCGGCGTGGGTTCATCGCGCAAGATGTCAGCGGTACGCTGGGGCATTGCAGGCAATATCGTTTGGGCGTGGATCTTTACGATCCCCGCGTCAGCTTTTATGGCTGCGGTGGCCTGGTGGCTAGGCCGACAGTGGTTGTAAGTGTCTGCGTGACCCCTTACAAGACTTCGCTGGCGTGATCTGCCAATCTTGAGCGCTCGCCCCGTGCGAGCGTCACATGGCCACTGTGAGCCCAGCCTTTGAAACGATCCACCACATAGGTAAGACCGCTGGAGCCTTCGGTCAGATAGGGCGTGTCAATCTGCGCGATATTGCCCAGACAAACGATCTTGGTACCCGGACCCGCTCGCGTGACCAGTGTCTTCATTTGCTTGGGTGTCAGGTTCTGCGCCTCATCAATGATCAGGTACTTGTTGACGAAAGTGCGGCCCCGCATGAAATTGAGCGACTTGATCTTGATGCGCGAGCGAATCAATTCCTGTGTCGCGGCGCGGCCCCACTCGCCGGCATCCGAGTCGGATTTATTGAGTACTTCCAGGTTGTCATCAAAGGCGCCCATCCAGGGTGACATTTTTTCTTCTTCGGTACCTGGCAGAAATCCGATATCTTCGCCCACCGGCACGGTGACGCGCGTGACAATGATTTCGTTGTAGGCTTTGGATTCCAGCACCTGCGCCAGACCTGCTGCCAGCGCCAGCAAGGTTTTACCGGTACCCGCTTGACCCAGCAGCGTGACGAAGTCGCATTCCGGGTCCATCAGCAGATTGAGTGCAAAATTCTGCTCACGATTGCGCGAGGTAATACCCCACACATTATTTTTGTTGTGAGCAAAGTCGCGCAAGGTACGGATGACAGCAGTTTTTCCATTGATCTGCGCGACCTGTCCGTAAAAGGAAGGCTCGCCGTTGCGCGGCTCCATGTAAACAAACTGGTTGACCAGCATGGCAGGCACCATCGGCCCGGTGACCCGATAAAAGGTGGTACCCATGCCCTGACGATTTTCCTGCCAGGACTCCATGCCTTTGCCGTGACGTATCCAGAAATCATCGGTCAGAGACAGGATGCCCGAGTAAAGCAGATCCGTGTCTTCCAACACGTGATCATTGAAATATTCTTCGGCAGGCAGACCCAAGGCGCGCGCCTTGATACGCATATTGATGTCTTTGGATACCAATACGACCGGCCTGTCCGGGTGCTGCTCCTGAAGCGCGCGCACGACGCCCAGGATCTGATTGTCGGCCTTGCCCTCGGGCAGCCCTTCTGGCAGCGTCCAACGGCCCAGCTTGGTCTGAAAGAACAGGCGGCCGCTGGCGTCTTTGTTGCCGAGTTTGCTGAGGGGTATGCCACCATCAATGGCAAGTTCCGATACGTCGGCGACGAGTGCATCCAGTGAGCGTGATACCTGACGCGCATTGCGAGCGACTTCCGACATACCCTTTTTGTGGTTGTCGAGCTCCTCCAGCGTAATCATCGGCAGATAGATGTCATGTTCAGCAAAGCGGAACAGGGAGCTTGGATCGTGCATCAGTACGTTGGTATCCAGCACAAATAACTTGGTCACGCCGCGCTTGTCTGCAGAGCGGCTGGTCGGCGATTTTGGGTGGGTGTCACTGCGCTGGGTTTTTGCGATTGATTTTTCTTTGACGGGCAGGTCCGGCCGTGTTTTTGCCTGTGGCAGTGGCATCACGGGGGCAGGCGCCTCGACCAAGGCAATTGCGGGTTTAACAGGTTTGCCTTTTTCTGCCTTGGGATAATCAACCGGAGAAAGTAGTGCTGCGGGTTTGGCAGGCATTTTAGGCAGGGGCATCAGATCCTCTTGCTGAAAAAGTGAGAAAACAAAACCAGTGAAACTGAATAGATAAAAATTTCGCCAACAGAAGTGCAAAGGCTGTTTAAGTAAAAGGCGATACACCTTTTACTTAAACAGCCTGTTTTTAAAAATGGTTGATTTTCAATGGGTTGTGATGAATCAGGCAAGGCCCTCAATAATTTCCAGAACGTCGTCGACATGTCCAGGAACTTTCACTCCGCGCCATTCTTTCACTATTTTACCGACAGCGTCAATCACAAATGTCGAGCGTTCTATACCTCGGACTTTTTTACCGTACATAGATTTCATGACGATGACATCAAAGAGGTTGCAGACAGTTTCATCGGTGTCTGAAATCAATTCGAAAGGCAGCTCAAGTTTGGCTTTGAAACCCTCGTGTGAGCGCAGACTGTCGCGGCTGATACCGAATATCTCGCAGTTGGCGGCTCGGAATTTGGCATGATGCTCGCGAAACTGCAGACTTTCCGTCGTGCAGCCGGGCGTGTTGTCTTTGGGGTAGAAGTACAGGACGATTTTTTTATCCAGATAATCTGACAACCGAAATGGCGTGCCGCCCGTCATTGGGGCACTGAAATCCGGGACGCTCATATTCAGGATCGAGGGACGGTCACCCATTTAATCTCCTTGTGCTTTGGTATTGACCGGCTGACCGGAGAGGATCAGCGCAAGCGCAACCTTCCGTCCTTCAGCCATCAGGATATTGTAAGTACGGCAGGCCGCCTGATTGTCCATGCATTCCACGCCAATCCGCAGGGACAGCAAATTGCCGACGAGCCCGGGCGCGACGAAGCGTTGCCGTGGGCCCGTACCAAGGACAACCAGATCGGGCTTGACTGCCTCCAGAGGGGCAAAGTCGTCGGCGCTGAGCGACTCGAAGGTGCTGACCGGCCAGACAACCGGGGCGGATTCTGGCAAAACGATCAGGCTATGAGAAAACCTGATCGCGTTGATCTCTACCCAGTCTGCCTCATAGCCCGTGACGGTCTGGTATTGCTGGGTTGTGGTGGCGTGTAACTTCATAGACGTCGCTATTCTATCCTGAGATGCGCAAGCCGGCCGTCAGGGCGCCGAAGATGCCCCAAAACCGGCATTTGACGTTCCCACCGCCCCACGGCATGACGCGCCCGGGCCCAGAAGCGAGGGCGGGTTGCCCGATCAGGCGATGCAAAAGTTGGTCAGTTTGTTTTATCGGCGGGGCCATTGGTAAACCTGCCCGTTTTGGGGCAAAATGATCGTTTTTTCGCGGTGCAACAAGCCTTGCCCGCGCGCCAACCGGAGCAGGTTCTTGCCGTGAAAGCCATTCAAAAATCCAAAAAACTCGCTGACGTTTGTTACGACATCCGTGGACCTGTTCTCGAAAAGGCCCGCCAGATGGAGGACGAAGGTCACAAGATCATCAAACTCAATATCGGCAATCTGGCGCCGTTTGGTTTTGATGCCCCTGATGAAATTGTCCAGGACATGATTCGCAACATGGGCAATGCATCGGGATACACCGACTCCAAAGGTCTGTTCGCCCCCCGCAAAGCCATCATGCAATACAGTCAGGAAAAAAAGATCACCGGTGTGACCATCGATGACATTTACCTCGGCAATGGGGCATCCGAGCTGATCGTCATGAGCATGAACGCCTTGCTCAACACGGGTGATGAAGTGCTGGTACCTGCGCCAGATTATCCGCTGTGGACCGCAGCGGTCAGCTTATCCAGCGGCAAGCCCGTGCACTACGTGTGCGATGAGCAGGCCGATTGGTATCCGGACATTGAAGATATCCGTAGAAAGATCAACGCAAATACCCGCGCCATCGTCGTCATCAATCCCAACAACCCCACCGGCGCTTTGTATCCGGTGGAATTGCTGCAGCAAATCGTCGAGCTGGCACGCCAGCACCAGCTGATTATTTTTGCTGATGAGATCTACGACAAAGTCCTGTATGACGGTGAAAAACATACGTCGCTGGCATCGCTTGCCGACGATGTGTTGTTCATCACGTTCAATGGCTTATCCAAGAACTACCGGTCTTGCGGTTATCGTGCCGGCTGGATGATCGTATCCGGTGAAAAAAAACATGCCAAAGACTACATCGAAGGTCTGAACATGCTCGCTTCGATGCGCTTGTGCTCCAATGTTCCGGGTCAGTTTGCAATTCAGACTGCCTTGGGCGGATACCAGAGCATTGATGATCTGGTCGGTTCGGGTGGCCGGTTGTTGCGTCAGCGCGATCTTGCCCACCGTTTGCTGACCGATATTCCCGGCGTGAGCTGCGTCAAACCAAAATCGGCCCTGTACATGTTTCCTCGTCTTGATCCGAAAATGTATCCGATCAAAGACGATCAGCAGTTTGCCTATGATTTGCTGGCTGAAGAGCGCGTACTGGTCGTGCAGGGAACAGGTTTCAATTGCCCGACCACCGATCACTTTCGCGTTGTCTTTTTGCCGAATGCGGATGATCTGACTGCCGCGATAGGACGTATTGCCCGTTTCCTTGATGGCTATCGGCGCCATCATGCGGCCTGATATTCGAAAGCCCTGTCTGTTACTGACTCAATCATCATGAAATCTATCAAAGTGGGTTTGCTGGGTATCGGCACGGTGGGTGCCGGTACGTTCACTGTACTTGAGCGTAACGCAGAAGAAATACGTCGCCGTGCAGGGCGCCCGATTGAAATTACGATGGTGGCCGACTTGGACACCGCGAGAGCAAGGCAGATTACCGGCGGCAAGGTGGAAGTCGTTGACGACGCCAACATCATTGTCAATCATCCCGACATTGATATCGTCGTTGAGTTAATTGGCGGTTATGGTATCGCCCGCCAGCTGGTAATGACCGCCATTGCCAACGGCAAGCATGTGGTAACTGCGAACAAAGCGCTGCTGGCAACCCACGGCACTGAAATATTCAAAGCCGCGCAAGAGAAACGCGTCATGGTCGCGTTTGAGGCCGCGGTGGCAGGTGGTATTCCCATCATCAAAGCCTTGCGCGAAGGTCTGACGGCAAATCGCATTCAGTGGATTGCCGGCATCATCAATGGAACGACCAATTTCATCCTGTCAGAGATGCGTGACAAAGGTCTCGACTTTGATGTGGTGCTCAAGGAAGCGCAACGGCTGGGTTACGCCGAAGCGGATCCGACCTTTGATATCGAAGGCATCGATGCAGCGCACAAGGCAACGCTGATGTCTGCGATTGCCTTTGGCATTCCAGTGCAATTCGACAAGGCTTATGTTGAAGGTATCACAGGTCTGCAAGCGGCCGATATCAGATATGCAGAGCAGTTGGGTTATCGAATCAAATTGTTGGGTATTGCTCGACGTGCTGCCAATGGTATTGAATTGCGTGTCCATCCGACGCTGATACCGGCGAGCAGACTCATCGCCAATGTCGAGGGTGCGATGAATGCTGTCCTGGTGCACGGTGACGCGGTCGGCGCCACACTTTATTATGGCAAGGGGGCCGGCGCTGAGCCCACTGCGTCAGCCGTGATTGCCGATTTGGTGGATATCACTCGCCTGGCGACTGCTGACCCGGAGCATCGCGTGCCTTACCTTGCATTCCAGCCGGATTTGATGACGGATACGCCTATTCTTCCGATGGACGAGATTACCACCAGCTACTACCTTCGCATTCGTGTGGCTGACAAGCTCGGCGTGATGGCCGATATCACCCGCATCCTGGCCGACGCAGCGATTTCAATTGATGCAATGCTGCAAAAAGAACCTGCCGCGGGCGAGACCGAGGCAGACATCATCATTCTCACCCACCAGACGCAAGAGAAAAAAGCACGGCAAGCCATCGCCGCGATAGAGGCGCTCGAGGCCGTATCCGGTCAAGTCGCGCGTATTCGCCTTGAATCGCTGGGCTGACCCGGCAATCAGACATTACCTATCGTCAGCTAATTTTTGAAGTAATTCCTTTCAAGGAGTCCGATAGCTCCTTGATGATGGCGCTGAAAATCGATCCCGTGAGTGTGTATCTGGACATCGCCATCTGTATCCTCAGAAGTTCAACAGTAGTGACATCACCGCCGTTATTTACGTTGTCCAGCAGCTTTTTTAAATCACTTTCAGCGTCTTTCATCGGCGTCTCAATTTGTACACCAATTTGATTGATACTGGCTTTAGTGAGTGCCATAGATCACTTCCTTTCGTCGAAATGTCCCATTGTTTCAAAAAGTTGCATGACTGCAGCCGCACTTTTGACTGCAGTCTCGGCAGCCTTGATTTTCTCATGCGTTGAACGACCATGAAGTTTTCTTGCCTCTGTGGCGAGGCGGAGCTCTGTTTGCTTTAGTTGCTTGCCAATCTCTCTGGCATATTCGCCCGTGTTGTCTGATTTAAGGCGATCCTCTACGGATAATGATGTGTTTTTCATTGATTTACCTTGATATTTTTACTTTCTCATTGCCATCGAAAATCAGTTCCGTATCTTTCACCGTAATCAGCGTGTGTCCATTGATATCGCCGCCGCGGGTCACACGCTGGCCGCTCTCGGTAATCACAAAAGGCATATTCCCACCGACGATAATCTGAACATTCACGGGCGATTTTTTTTGGATGAGACGTATCGTTGCGCGGATAGGCAAAATCTTTCCATAACTCTCATTAAATTCGGTGAGAACCGTCTCCCAGTTGCGCAAGTCCTCATCGGTCATCGTGCCGCGTAAAACAAACTCAGGTTGTCGGCTGACCACCTGAAGTTTCCTGGCAAGACCAGCTGACACAATTTTTTCCTGGAAGTGCTGCGGAAGGTCATCAGCCTGCAGCACCACGCCATCGATTTGTCGTAATCCGGGCACTTCAGATTTGATCATTTCGTATGCATTTTCCTTGGCGGTTTGCGTCAATACGGCACCACTTACCTTGAGCCCCCCCTTTTTGACGCTTTCTGCTTTCAGCACAACCCGGGCCGGATCCAGCTTATTTGCCAGAACTTTTTTTGCGGCCTCCAGTAATTCGTCATCAACATACAGCGCTTTCATGGGTGAGGGTGAGACACGGTCGAGCGCTTGAGCCAATTGTTTTCTCGTGCTGTCGTCGGGAAGGTAACCGGAAACACGGATGCTGCCCTTATCGGAAACCTTCATCTCTACCAAGCCAGCCAGATCCAGATTCTGGATAATCTGCTGGATTTTCTGCTGATTAACGGATGTAGTCGGCACGACAGGTTTAGAAACGGTCGCGACAACCTGGGGATGGGCCTGCTGCTCGATCAACCAGGCAGTTAATGAAATGCCAGCCAACGCGATCAGGGATAAACCTGCCGCAGAAATAATCAAGGTGATTTTCGCCCGATTGCGCAAACGATGGGCGGGAATGCCTGGCGCCGGCAGGGAAATTTTCCCCTCGGCTGCTGCCTGTGCTCCCGGGGAAGGCTTTACCGGTAAAGGCAGTACGTCAGCGGGGTCTGGCCAGTGCGCATCCACATTATCGACGCTGACCCAGACACCCCCCAGATCAACGGGCATTCCCAGTGTCAGTGGGAAAGTATCCAAGATTTCATTGCCTTGGGCATCGCAGACCTTGCCCTCGACTGGTTTGACGGTGATTTGATCACCATCAACACTTAATGTCGCGTGAATCGCCTCCAGACGCGAACCAATCAGAATGATCTCGCACTCGTCGGATGTTCCCAAGGAGTAATCACCCATGCCAAGACTCAGGGAGCTACCTGCTTGGGGGCCGACCAGCACCCGCAGTTCCACCTGAGCCTGCAAGGTATCTAGGCTGGGTTCTAATTTCATGAAAAGCCTTCGTGAACTTTCATCGTAGTCTGGATACAATACTTTTGTTGTAAAAAATTCTTATTAAATCATTAAAAAAAATGGCGATACATACTGAAACCCGTGGTCAGGTACTGATTATCCGAACCGGGGGCGATATCAACAAAATGACTGCCGACGAGCTGCATGAACTTCTCGACAGTGCGATTGCTGAAGGCGCCTCTCGGCTTGTGTTTGATTTTTCGGCGCTGAGTCACATCTCCAGTGACGGTTTGCGCGTCATTCTCAAAGCCATTGAGAACGTCCAAGCCCGCAAAGGGCAGGTCGTGCTGGCCGAGATGGGTGAGCAGGTACGCGGTGTATTCGAGGCCAGTGGGCTGTTGGGACTGATCAGCGAGTTCACCGATCTTGAGGCGGCAGTGCACGCCACGAATCCAGAGATCAGCTGAAAAAATGGCAGGCATCGTCACAGCTCCACCCGTGCGAGGGGCTGAATGTTGATTTCCTGCGTAAGCTCCTGAAAGGAAAGCACAGGTAACTCATATAAATCCTGCTCAATCATCTTTCGCATGTAATTTCTCACCATATTCATGGCGATGCCAAAAAGCCAGGTGGATAGTTTGGAATCGCCCCGAAAGCTCGCTATAGTGCGGGCTGCTTCCACAAAAGCCTGTTGTGTGATGTCG
>JAJTGC010000122.1 GCA_021298975.1 Oxalobacteraceae bacterium | reverse complement strand
TTCAAAAACATCCCTCAGCCCGGTCAGTTCAAGTTGGGTGGCGATCAGGTGAGCGCGGCGAATGCGTCCCTCGCGCACGTTCGCCAGCCCACCGCACAAGTCCGGCTGCTGCTCGTCGATCTCCAGACCGACGATATGCACGGTCTTGCCAGCAAAGGTGATGGAAATCTCCACCCCCGCGACGAAGCGCATGCCCAGGTCCTGCGCCGCGGCGCGCGCCTCGGCAATCCCGCTCACCTCGTCATGGTCTGTCAGCGCCCAGACATCGACGCCATTGGCCGCCGCACGTTTGGCCAATTCGGCAGGCGGCATCGTGCCATCCGAGACATTCGAATGACAATGCAAATCAATATTGAGCATGGACACTTCAGCAGGAGAAACAGCAGTGGGAAACACGCCCCATTGTACGCGCCCGAGGCGAATGCCGCCGGCATGCACTCAGGGAAGAAACCCTTCGATCAGCGGGGCCAGCGCCTCGGGCTGATCATGATGCAGCATATGCCCGGCGTCTTCGATGACTTCGCAATGCAGCTGCCGGATGTGCTGCAAGCGGCGGTCAATTTCGAGCCGCGCGACTTCTTTCGGCCCCATCCAGCGCCACACATCGGTATCTGCCGCTTCTACCCACAATACCGGCGCCGTTATCGCCGACCAGCAGGCCATCACTTCTTCGGTGCGATACAAGATAGCGCTGGTAATTTTGTGCGCCGGGTCGCCCAGAATCTCCCATGCACCTTCGGCATTTGGCGCAGCCCAGTGACCCGCCAGAAAATCGGCGCGTGATGATGAAATGCGCGGATTGGTTTTCATCAGCCGTGCTGCCACGGCCTCTTTGTTCGGATACGTGCGCATCAACGGCGGTTCGCGCAATTCATTGAGCCATTTGGCATAGCGTGCAGGTGCCTGCTCAGGACGCGTGAGTGGCAAACCGAAACCTTCCAGATTGACGAAATGCGAAACGCGCTCCGGTCGCACACCTGCGTAAATGCCCGCCACATTGCCGCCCATGCTGTGACCCACCAACGGTACCGGCGCATCCGGCGCGTAATGATCCAGCAGCGCATCCAGATCACCCACATAATCAGCGAACCAATAGCAGTCGGATGGCGCACGCTGCGTCAACCCAAAACCGCGCCAGTCCGGTGCGATAACATGCCAGTCACGTGCAAAACAGTCCACCACAAACTGAAACGAGGCAGACACGTCCATCCAACCGTGCAACATGAATAATTTGGGCGCATCCTGATCGCCCCAATGCCTGACATGCGTGCGCAAACCACGCAAAACAATAAATTCGGATCGGGAGGGTTGCATCGGTGGCTGCATGGGCTTTGGAAAAATGAATCGCGGGTCAGCTTGCCAGCAACAAAGGCTACCGGTAGGATCGCGCCACTATTATAAAGGAGCAAGTATGGCCGCTCGGCTGCAGAATGACGCCTACGCAAGTATTTACGAGGAATACCGCTGGCTGGTACCTGAAGATTTCAACATTACCGAACTGTGCTGCAGCCGCTGGGCGAGCGATCCTGATCGCGTGGCGATTTTTTTCGATGATCTCCTGGGTGACCGCGTTGTCACCTACGCGCAGCTGCAGCAGGACGCGAATCGGCTATCGAATGTACTGCAAGGACTCGGCGTCACCCGCGGCACCCGAGTGGCGATCATTCTGCCCCAACGGCCAGAGGCCGCGGTTGCGCATCTCGCCTGTCATCAGCTGGGTGCGATTGCCATGCCAATGTCGGTGCTGTTCGGCCCCGACGCACTGCAATACCGTTTTCAGGACAGCGGCGCAATGATTGCCATTGCCGATCCGGCTGGCTTGCAGAACATCCGGCAAATACGTCCTGCCTGTACGGATTTGAAACGCGTCATCGCGGTCGATGATTATGGCCGCGACTGCCTGATCTGGGAAACTGCGATGCGCTCGGCGTCCGATCAATTTACGGCCGTGGGCACGCAAGCCAGTGACCCGGCTATCCTGATTTACACCAGCGGCACGACAGGCTCGCCCAAAGGGGCACTGCTACCGCAGTCTGCGCTGCTGGGCAACCTGACTGGCTTTGTCGCATCGCAGAACTGGTTTCCACAAAAAAAGGATGTGTTCTGGTCACCCGCCGACTGGGCCTGGACCGGCGGCCTGATGGATGCACTGCTACCCACACTGTATTTCGGCCGCCCTATCGTCGCCAGTCGCGCACGATTTTCAGCGGCATTGGCGTTTCAGTTGATGGAAAAATACAAAGTCACCAACAGCTTCATCTTTCCCACCGCGCTGAAGATGATGATGAAAGCCGTACCAGAACCACGAAAACGCTATCGCCTGAAACTGCGCGCCATCATGAGCGCGGGTGAAGCGGTGGGCGATGCGGTATTCAACTGGACACAATCCGCATTGGGCGTCACGGTCAATGAAATGTTCGGCCAAACCGAGGCCAACTACATCGTCGGCAACTGTGAGGCACTATGGCCGGCACGAGCCGGCAGCATGGGCCGACCTTATCCCGGCCATCGCGTGGCAGTGCTCGATGATGAGGGGCATCCCGTCGAACCCGGCGCCACCGGTGAGGTGGCCTTGAATCGCTATGACATCCACGGCCATCCCGATCCTGTAATTTTTCTGGGCTACTGGAATCGCGAAGAGGCAACGCGCGACAAATACCAAGGCGACTGGCTGCGCACCGGCGATCTGGCAAATGTCGATGAAGACGGATACCTGTGGTACCGCGGTCGTGCAGACGACATGTTCAAAGCCGCGGGTTATCGCATTGGCCCATCGGAAATAGAAAACTGCCTGATCAAACATCCCGCCGTTGCCAATGCCGCGGTGGTACCCAAACCGGATGCAGAGCGCGGCAATGTCATCAAAGCCTTTGTCGTTCTGGTCGAAGGCACACGTCGCAACGACAGCGACGATGCCCGACTGATCGACGCGCTGCAACAGCATGTGCGCGGATTACTTGCACCTTATGAATATCCGAAAGAGATCGAATTTATTCACACGCTGCCGATGACCACCACCGGGAAAATTCAACGCAACGTATTACGATTGCTGGAATCAGAACGTGCACAAGAAAAACATTCTATTTGATCGAATACTGAACCCCGCCACTCATGCACCGCCTCTTTTTTCAACTTGTAGATGACACTACTGCCCCAACATATACGAACACTTGAAGTGAAAGCCCGCAATCAAATCATTGTCTTTCGGAGCAGATTTTTTTACGAACGCAGGCAATCGCAAAAGTCGTCGGCTTGATCCAACATATCGAATTATTATTATCTTGAGGCAGATCCAAATTACTGACTCATAGATTGGTAGAGCCAGCGGCTGCGAAATGAGAAGAAGTCAGCGGCTGTGCCACTAGAGATACTGGATCTGACTTTGACGATAAATAATACGAAGCGACTTAGTAGCGCAATGAGCTCTTCCTCCGTAAAGCCCGCCGCTCTTCTCGCCTCCAGATTGAACGGGCCTTTCAGAACGGGAGCTTGGTAACGGCGCGCCAGTTCGCGGTAAGTGGACAAGGGCTCGGCGCCCTGCTGCTGACATAACCAGCCATACCAGCGGTTGCCGATAGCGACATGGCCTACCTCGTCGCGCAAGATGATGTCGAGGATGGCAGCGGCTGCTTCATCGCCCGCCTGCGCCAGTTTGGCGCGTACGGCAGGCGTCGCATCCAGACCGCGCGCCTCCAGCGTTCGGGGTACCAGCGCCATGCGGGCCAATACGTCTTCACAGGTTTTTTCTGCCATTTCCCACAAGCTGTTGTGCGCACTGAAGTCGCCATAGCCATGGCCAAGAGAAGTCAGGTGCGTAGAAAGCAGCGTGAAATGCAGCGCTTCCTCTGCGGCCACCTTCAACCAGTCTGCATAAAACTCGAGGGGCATCGCCGGAAAACGCCAGATCGCATCCAGCGCCAGATTGATCGCATTGAATTCGATGTGGGCCAGTGCATGAACCAAGGCGGCACGACCGGCCACCGTATTCATCGGACGTCGTTCCAATGCGCGTGGTGACACCAATGCCGGGCGAGCAGGCCGACCGGGTATCACGGCATCACTGCGCAATACGGCCGCACTGTCGAGGCTGAGCTCACCGGTTTCCCAGCGATGCTGGAGTGCCATGGTCAACTCAGCCTTGCTTTGCGCATCGCAGTGCGCCAGCAGCAAGAGCGCTGCGGCACGCAACTCGCAAGGTGGTTCAACGGGCTGGCGGGGTTCAGTCAGGCTGTGGATATCGGCAGTGCGCATGCGGTCGAGGGTAAAATGGCGGCTGGCTTAATCACGCATTTTAATCTCCATGCCGATATATCAATTGGGCGACGATGTCCCCGAGATCGCCGAAGACGCCTGGGTCGCTGAATCCGCAACCCTCATCGGTAAAATCAAACTCGATTCCCGCGCCAATGTGTGGTTTGGCGCAACGCTTCGGGGCGACAATGAACTGATTCATATCGGCGAAAACTGCAATGTGCAGGAAAGCTGCGTGCTGCACACCGACATGGGTTATCCACTCACCTTGGTCAAGGATGTGACGGTCGGCCATCAGGCGATGCTGCATGGTTGCACGATCGGCGAAGGCAGCTTGATCGGTATACAGGCGGTGGTGTTGAACGGCGCAAAAATCGGCAAGAATTGCCTGGTAGGTGCAGGCGCGCTGGTCACCGAAGGCAAGGAGTTTCCGGACAACTCGCTCATCATCGGATCCCCTGCCAAAGTGGCGCGCACGCTCACGGATGAGCAAGTCGCTGCGCTCAAACAAAGCGCTGACAGTTACTCGGCACGCGCGGCTTACTATCAAAAGCACTTGAAACGTCTGGGCTGAGTTTGGATACGCTGCAAAAATTCATGTTTGAAAACTCACCCGTAAGGGGTGAGCTGATCGAGATTTCAGAGGCCTGGCAGCAGGTACAGTCGCGGCGGTCGTATCCGGCGGTGGTGAGCACTCTACTGGGCGAGATGATGGCGGCTGCTGCGCTGCTCTCCGCCAATCTGAAATTCGATGGCGCCATCATCATGCAGATCCATGGCGATGGACCCGTGCAACTGCTGGTTGCAGAATGCGATGCTGCGCTGCGTCTGCGAGCAACGGCCAAGCTGCGTGAGGGTGCCGAGATATCCGAACTAGCCGGCCTGCAGCAATTAGTGAATGCGCATGGCGAGGGACGTTTCGCGATCACGCTGGATCCCACCAACAAAAAACCGGGACAACAAGCCTATCAGGGCATCGTCGCACTGGAGGGTGAGTCTGTCGCCACAGTCATTGAAAATTACATGATGCGCTCGGAGCAGCTCGATACCCGTCTTTGGCTGGCTGCCGATGACAAGGTCGCTCGTGGTTTGCTGCTGCAAAAACTGCCTGACGAAGGCGGCAAGACTGCCGCTCTGACCGATGCTGATGTCTGGAACCGAACCGTGACGCTGGCCTCGACGCTGAATCAGCAGGAACTGCTGGGCACGGACATCATGACCTTGCTGCAAAGGCTGTATTGGGAAGAAACGGTACGCGTCTTCGACCCACGCCACCCCACGTTTCACTGCGGCTGCACGCGCGAGAAAGTCGGCAATATGCTGAAAATGCTCGGACGCGAGGAAATCGATTCAGCGTTGGCTGATCTGGGCAAACTGGATATCAATTGCGATTTTTGCGGGCAGGATTATCTGTTTGATCCTGTGGACTGCATGCAGCTGTTTGCGCTGGAGTCAATTGCCGACGCAGTGCAACTGCCCACCGGGCAGCAGCATTAAACAAGACGGGGAATGGCGCAGTGCTTGCTGTGCCAAGGTTGCTGAGCCGTGCTTCCTGAACCATGCTTCCTGAACCATGCTTCCTGGACCATGCTTCCTGTGCCGTACTTCCTGTGCCGTACTCGGGATGCGTATCTGGAGTGTATTGCGAGTTTCGTGATAACGGTCTTGAATCAGGGCTTGACGACCGCCACCTGCTGCTTGCCATTCCCATCAAGTACCTGAACGAATGTCTCGCTATCCCTGACCAGGCCCAGTTCATAGCGCGCGCGTTCCTCAATGGCACCGGTGCCTTCTTTGAGATCCTGTACCTCGGAGGCGAGCTTGGCGTTACGCGCCTTGAGGTCCTGCTCCTTGAGCAGCGCCATGTCCACCTGCCGCGATAGATCCCACACCCGCAGCCAGCCGCCCTTGCCCAACCAGAGCGGATATTGGATCAGCACAATCAAAGCAGTCAGCGATATGAGTAACAGGCGCATGCGTGAAGGTCTCGTTCAGTACCGGCAGGCCCGAAAAAGCGCTGCCGGGGTTAAAGCTTACCGCAGATTATAAAAAGCCTGACGGCCGGGGTAGCTGGCGATATCACCCAGATCTTCCTCGATACGCAGCAGCTGATTGTACTTGGCCATACGGTCGGAGCGCGACAGCGACCCTGTCTTGATCTGCAAGGCATTGCAACCGACGGCAATATCGGCAATCGTCGAATCTTCTGTCTCGCCCGAACGATGCGAAATGACTGCGGTATACCCAGCCCGCTTGGCCATT